>CAYRBS010000224.1:0-4545 GCA_964422335.1 uncultured Mariniphaga sp.
TAACCTACGTAAAACAGCTGGCAATCGGAAGCAATATCGGGCAACGACCATTCCAGGTTATTTCCACTGTGATTGGGCGTTACGCCTGACCAGGCAGTTGCACCGGAAGGTAAACTTCCCCCACCCGAGCAGTCCGGGTTGTAATTATTGGCTACATAGTACGTTTCATTTCCAACATAAGAAAAGTTATTATGCAACGCATCCTGTATGGAAGCTCCTGTAATATCGGCGCTGCCAATATTCTGAACGCGCATTCTGAAACGCAAAATATCACCGGGCTCGTAACTGTCTTCAGGAGAACAGACTTCTTTTAAAACACAAGGTTTTGGTTCGCCCTCGCCTACTGTAAACGAAACGCAAGCATCATCCAGTGTAAGGTTATTTGCCAAACCATCGAATGATGCACAGTTTTCAATGTCGGTTCCAGGCGGGTTGGCATCTACTGTGAAATAAATATACAGGTTTATCCAGTTCCCAACTGGAAGCGTTCCTGTCATTTGCCATTGAAGATCATTAACGGTAAATGAAAGTGCTCCGGAATCATAAAAATTATTAGTGATGTTTGAATTTATTGCATCAACGCCAGAATTGGCAGTCAGCGACATGGTTGTGGTTGCACTGCCACCAAAAACACGCACGCTGTTAACCGTTATGCCTGAAGGAATAACATCATCAATGTTAAAATCAGTTAAGTTTACATTCCCATTGTTTTTAAAGGCAATTCGGTAATAACCGTCGCAGCCGGGAACTCTGTTGGTCATGTAAATAAATTTTTGAAAATAGGCATCGGGATCGGGCACAATGTTGGCCACTTCAATGCATGTTTCGTCGCTGGAATGCGAAACCTGCGAATTACACATGTCGCCATCGAGCGTGGCATCGTTGGTAATTTGGGTGCCATTGGGAAAGGTTCCGGCAGGATAGTGTACTGTAATATCGCAATAATAATATGCATAGGGTGTGGTCGCATCAAGATTCCCCCCGTTTGGTTGCCAGGTTAATGTATTTCCAGAGGGGGTAACACCGCAACTGTTACTGATAATAACCGCACCGGCCGGGAAAACATCGGTAACCACAGCGTTATTCATATTCTGCTGTCCGGTAACATTGCCGTAAAACGGACTGTTTTTCAAAACCGAAAGCCGGTAAGTCACCGTGTCTCCAGTTCCCATTAAATATTCGCAGCTTCCACCATTTGGATTAACAATTGCCCCCGAAACAATCGACTTCGTGACTCTCCAGGGATCTTCAGCAATCGCTGTTGTACTCACATAAGGAGTGTAAAACCATTCATCTCCAAATCGTATTCCGGCACGGTTGCGGGCAGCAGTTCCGTTGCATGTTTCCCCTTCAGGAAATTTCACAACAATGGTAAAAGAACCCGAAGAAGCATTGCCAGCAGGAAGTCCGCTAAGCGAATAGGTTACCGTTTGTCCAGAAATATTGACTGTGGGTGTAACGCCATTCACTGCTGAAACCGGGGCCACTGAAACCACATCAAGATTGGCAGGAACCTCATCCTGAATAAAAATATCAGTCGCTCCGGCAGGTGCCGAAAACATAATGGTGTAACTGAAATTTACTCCACTCTGAATTGAGGTATTACTTACAATCTTTTTCAGCGAATATCCCCCGTTACCGTTCCATTCGGCTTCGTTGGGATTTTGCTCCTGAGCTGCAATGTGTTCAGGCACAAAAGCGAACAAGAGGAAAAAAAAACAGACTCCCGTAAGGAACCTGCTCTTGGATTTGCCTTTCGTAACAATTGATCGAAAGGCATGGAAAAATTGAGTAAAGATGATTTTCATAAATTAAATTTTTATTGTGTTTAATAACTATTGATATAAACAAAACTACAATTATTTTTAATAATAAAAGGTATTTTTATCCTGTTTCTGATTAAATATTGAAAAATGATACTTTTTGGCTGGTTTTTTTATATAATTGCATTTACAATCAAAATCATCTAAAACAATGAAAAAAACAATAACATTATTTCTTGCAATTATACTGATTACATCAGTAAGCAGCATGGGTCAAAACAAGGATGTGGAATTCGAAAAACCTGTCCATTTGCTGGTTTTCTCTAAAACGGACGGATTCAGGCATGAATCTATTTCATCGGGGATAAAGATGTTGTATGACCTGAGTAAATCGCAAAACTGGGTGATTACAGCTACGGAAAATCCATCCGTTTTTAGCAACGAAATCCTTCCCTATTTTGACGCAGTAGTTTTTCTGAATCCGACAGGGGATGCTTTAAACAACAGCGAACAGGCAGCTTTTGAAAATTTTATAAAAAACGGAAAAGGGCTTGTTGGAATACACGCCGCTGCCGATTTTGAATACGACTGGACCTATTACGGGCAACTCCTTGGAGCCTATTTTAAAACCCATCCGCCTTCGCAAACAGCTACGGTAACTTTTGAAAATTATGATCATCCGGCCATGAAACCATTTGAAGGCATGGATTCATATACCACATTTGATGAATGGTACACATTTAAGGAAAACCCAAGGCCAAATGTAAATGTGCTGGCTACCCTCGACGAAAGTTCGGTAAAAAAATACGATAACGATGACTGGCGTATGGACGATCATCCCATCATCTGGTGGCAGGAAACCGATGGAATACGCTCTTTTTATACAGGTTTCGGCCACACCCACGAGGCTTTCCAGGATGAAAAAATTATAGAACACATCAAAAATGCTATTAACTGGGCAACCAGGCGGATTGATTAAACATTTTGCATACGCATTAATTACCTGGGCATCTGATTTTTTTGGATGCCTTTTTCATTTTTAACGAGAACAAATACGGTTATTTTTGGTTAATAACTGAAATTCTTTTAAGATGAAAAAGAAGAACTGGCAGGTAAAGATGGGTATTTTTCTAATGGTGTTTTCGGGCGTGTTTTTCGCAGCAACATTTGTTATACCGATGTTGGACTTGCCGGCAAAAACAAAGATTATCGCATCCACTGCAAGCTTAATTACCATGGAAATTGTTTTCTGGTCGGGAGGACTGCTGGTTGGAAAAGAGCTCTTTAAACGGTACAAAAAGCAACTTAACCCCGCCAACTGGTTTAAAAGAAATCAATAAATTCTTTTTTTAATTCATTTTTAGGAGACTTGATTCGGCAGAATTAAAAGAATAAAATATCTTTAAACTTTTTATATTTGTTTCAGATTGATAATAAAATTTCAAAATGATAAAAAAGTGGAGTATTATTTTTCTAACAGGAGTGATTATTTCAGGGTGTCATTCCGCAGGAAATAAGGAACAAGAGGAAGAAAAATCCGTAACAACCCCTACAAACGAAGTGGACTGCGGCATGGATTCAGCGCCGGACAGATTTAAAAACTCCGTTGATAATCATGCAGATACAGTTGTTGTCAATGTCGATTCGTTAAAAGCGGACAATCCGTTATTAAAAGAGATGGTATTTATTCCGGGAGGTGTATTTAATATGGGAGCCCGCGATGACCAATTTGCACGGGAAGATGAATACCCGGTACATCGTGTAAAAGTGAATAGTTTTTTCATGGATCCGCATCCGGTAACCAACAGCCAGTTTCAACAATTTGTAGAGGAAACCGGGTATATCACCACGGCAGAAAAAGATATTGACTGGGCAGAATTTAAAAAGCAGCTCCCGGCGGGCACCCCAAAACCTGCCGATAGCCTGCTGGAAGCTTCATCGCTGGTTTTTACACCACCTTCACACCGGGTTAATTTAAATGATGTCTCACAATGGTGGACGTGGGTGCGTGGCGCCAGCTGGAAACATCCACAGGGACCGGGAAGCAGCATCGATGGCCTGGAGGATTACCCGGTGATTCATGTAAGTTGGGAAGATGCCCGCGCTTATGCACAGTGGGCAGGCAAACGGTTGCCTACCGAAGCGGAGTGGGAATTTGCCGCCCGGGGAGGCCAGGATGATTATATTTATCCCTGGGGAAATGAGCGTATAAACAACGGCCATCCCAAGGCAAACAGCTGGGATGGCGAGTTTCCGGTAAACAATTCAAAACGCGATGGGTTTGAAATGCTGGCTCCCGTGAAACAATTTTCTCCAAACGAATTTGGACTTTTCGACATGGCCGGCAATGTTTGGGAATGGTGCGCCGATCTGTATCACCACGATTATTACCAGACTTTTTCTTCTGATGAAGTTGCAGATAATCCGCAGGGGCCTTCTACCAGTCACGATCCCATGGAACCCAACGTACAAAAAAGGGTTATCAGGGGGGGATCGTTTTTGTGTAACGACTCCTACTGTTCTGGTTACCGGGCAGCTGCACGCATGAAAAACACGGAAGATACCGGTATGTCGCACCTGGGCTTCCGGTGTGTAGTTTCAGCCGAATAAACTTATTTTATTCAAAGAATTTTGAATCCCACCGTAATCATAAAGGTTTGGTTTTTGCCATCCAAATCCAGCGTAGGATGCTGATATAGCCTATTGGCGCCATGCTCCATGCGGGCATCCAAAAAGAAATTCCAGACATCCACACCCACTCCATACTGATATCCAAAATAAT
>CAYRBS010000225.1:0-2152 GCA_964422335.1 uncultured Mariniphaga sp.
TGATGACACTTCGGTTAAAACTGCGTTCCCATTTTCATCTCTTGGGATATCCAGTTCATCTTCCTGGCAACTAACGATAAAAATGAGTGTTGATAAGAAG
Source organism: uncultured Mariniphaga sp. (assembly GCA_964422335.1). Taxonomy (GTDB): domain Bacteria; phylum Bacteroidota; class Bacteroidia; order Bacteroidales; family Prolixibacteraceae; genus CAYRBS01. Next base: position 101 of record CAYRBS010000225.1, read on the forward strand.
AATATTATTTTTTTCATCTTTTTACTGTTTTAATTAGTTAAATCATTTATTGATTATGAGCCTGATTGTACAGGTTGCCAGCCAAAGTTTTGAGTACATTGCCTGTTGTTTTTAATTTCAGTTGCTGAAATTGGAGACAAGAGGTGCTTATTACTAAACTGATGATCGAAATTTGTTGGCTGATGTCCAACGAAATTTTCAATCGCTTCAAATTGACCTTGTCCATCAACCAAAGCCATACGTGTGCGCCTCATGTCCCACAGCATTTTGTTTTCAAATATCAATTCATAAGCACGTTCACTCATTATGGCCTTCAGCGTTACATCCCCAGCCTGGTATTCTGATAATTCAGCTCTTACTCTTACTTCGTTAATACCTTTAATAATATCATTATCAGAAACAGATATTCCTAATTGACGGAGCGTCCAGTTTACTTCTGTTAGCATTAACAAAATATCAGCATACCGGTATAAATTCCAATTCAATCCTGAATTAGCGGTTCCTTTTACTGCTTCATAGTCGTAATATTTATATAAATAAGCGACCGGGAATTTATCAGCAGGACTCTCATTGACATCATATTTTTTTGCTTTCGTGTCATTGTAGTAAAAATATACTCTATCCTGAATCCGTTTATCGGCAGGGTCAAACGATTCATGATATGCCGGGCTTGGAATATTGGTTCCGGTTTCGACAGTATATGATGAAACATAACTATTCATGGGCAACCAGAAATAAACCGGGAAGTTTTGAACCCCCTCCATGTATTGAATCTGGAATATAGCGCCTCCTCTGTTGTTCATTTCAGGATTGTTGAGATCGCTGAATTCTCCAATCGGGTATTTTCCATAAAGTGCATCCAGTTGTGTTTTGGACTTTTGTAGCAGTTCTTTTGAACCTGTGGTATTTACAGGATATTCAGTCATGGCCCATAACCCTTGCTCACACCAGGCTTTGGTTGTATCAGTGTTCACTTCCTGGTATGGGTAACCAGCCATTGTAAGATATACATCGGCCAGAACTGCTCTCGAAACATCTTTTGTTACTCGGCCGTCAGTTGACCTTCCATCAGGCAGATTGCTCTCATTTACAGCAAATTCAAGATCCGGAACGATAATTTCGTCGTAGATTCTTTTTAGTGAAACACGTGGCTGTTCAGCCTCGCTTGCATCCTCCAGGGTAGCTACGTTATAAACTACATCACCATAGTGGCGTACAAGGCAGAAATAATAAAATGCTCTTAGAGTGCGCACTTCGCCGAGGTAATGCGATTGATCATCCGGAGAAAGGCCATCAATTGTAGGGATCATTTCTATGGCAAGGTTACAGTCCCTTACTCCCTGGTACCAGTTGTTCCAGGGGCCGGTAAAGTAATCTTCTTCACCACTTTGGTCATCTTGTTCAAATTTCCAAAGTCTTGCTCCCATGTACTGCGAATATGCTTTGCCTGTAAAATATTCACGGGCACCAGCCTGGTTTCCACCCCATTCACTCGTACCACTGGTCCAGCCCGGAAGAGCTCTGTAAGCGCCTGTGGCAAAGGCAACACCAGCCTCATAGCTGGAGATATCCGATTCGGTAGTTAGTGAGCCGGTGGGTACTTCTTTTAAAAAATCCTCACATGAACTTAAAATAAGTCCAAGAAACAGGAACATATATATTTTTAAATATTTCATTGCTCTTATATTTTTAATGATTAAAATCTTACATTAACTCCTAAGGTATAGGTTGTGGGTCGCGGATACTGATAAAAGTCCATATGAGGAGTAATTGAATCCATGTTTCCGCTGTCATTACCTTCGGGATCGTAGCCATCATATTCAGTTAAAACAAAGAAGTTTTTGGCTGTGAGATACATTCTTAATCTATCCACTCCCATTCTGTCAAGAGCAGATCTGGAAAAATTATATCCAAGGGTTGCGCCTTCTCCTCTAACAAACGATGCATCCTGAATCCAATGGGTGTCAGGATAAGTCTGGTAATACGCACCTCCCATACCTGGTCGAACCTGGCCTATTTCAGTATCCTGATGATCTGGTCTCCAGGCATCAA
>CAYRBS010000225.1:2252-4519 GCA_964422335.1 uncultured Mariniphaga sp.
CCTGGTCGAACCTGGCCTATTTCAGTATCCTGATGATCTGGTCTCCAGGCATCAAGAACTGTGGATAGGCTATTCCCCATTGTTTGCCTGTCTTCTCCGGAATGGTTCATTCTTTTTTGAATTTTTGCTCCGTATGAAACTCTGATGTCAAGGCTCAAGTCAAAATTTCGGTATTCAATTCTGTTATTAAAATCCATATCCCATTTGGGGAACGCACTTCCTAACAGGTAACCATCCGATGCATTTATAGAACCATCATTATTGGTATCCTCATATTTAACGTCACCGGGTTGAAACCCGTAACGGGCAGCCAATGAAGCTTCTTGCGTACTATACGTTCCAAGCCTGTTCAAGCCCCAGAATGTAGCTACTGATTCACCTTCTCTTAAAACTGTATTGGCTCCACCAACCCAATAGTTACGAAGAATATCCTCTCCTGTAGGCCCTAGCGTTAAAATCTTGTTCTGATTGGCACTCCAGGCAATGTCGGTGAACCAGTTAAACTGGTTTCTTTTCATATTATGCGTATTAAGCATAACTTCAAAACCCTTGTTTTCAATTTCGCCATAGTTGTCTCTTACGCTTCCTGTGGTTGTTGAAGTGGGTAGAGGTACAGAAAGCAACATGTCGGAAGTTAATTTGTAGTAATAATCAACCGAAACAGCAACACGGTTATTAATTAAACCAATATCAACCCCTCCATTGTATTGGGTTGTTGTTTCCCACTTAAGATTCGGACTGGCCATTGAACTTGGATACAATCCCGGATGAACATCGCCACCCAATGCCACGTTTGTTGAACCAATAAAAGCCTGGGTAACATAGCTCCCAATCTCCTGGTTACCTGTTTGACCTACACTGAAACGAAGCTTAAGATTTGAAAGTGAAGGAATATCCTGAGCAAATTCTTCCTCTGTTACCCTCCAGGCAACAGACCCGGATGGGAAAAAACCGTATTTGGTGTTTGCTCCAAATTTAGAAGAGCCATCTACACGGCTTGTAAATGTCAATAAATATTTGCTCATGTAATTATAGTTTAGGCGGGTAAAATAGGAATTCAGGGAGTTTTGACCATCATTGCTTGATGGGGCTGGCCGATTCGCCGTGCCAACGCCTATATTATGCCATTTGTAGAAGTCATCAAAAAATTGATTGTTCCAGGTATTCAGGTTCTCCCACTGGTAACGCGACCAGGAAAGCCCCAACAGACCATCAAAATTGTGGTCGCCCACTGTTTTATTGTAATTAAAGTAATTCTCATTTTGCCAGTAAATCGATTTTGATACATTAATATTGGCTTCGCCATGGGCTCCCCGGGTTACATCGATTCCCCCATAATAATTGTATTTAGATGAGTTGTCGTCGGCAGCAAAAATAGTTCTGAAAGTAAGATCAGAAGTAATTCTAAAAATTAATTCAAGGTTTCCGGTAAATTGAGAACGATCCGTAAACCTTTCAACGGTTTTACTCACCTGCCAGGGTGACTGGTGATCAATTTCTCCAACCGGGAAGTGCAGGTTTCTGCCAAACCTGCCTGCATACTCCCCGTAGGTTTCTTCATCGTCCGGGAATTCAAGAGGAATAATAGGGAAAGCTTCAATAACGCCACGACCTATCCCACCTGAAAAATAGGACACATCGTTTGATTGCTCCTTGTTTTTATTAAATGACATTTGAGTATTAATATCCAACCAATTTGCAACTTTAAAGTCACCGGTCATTCTTCCGGAAAAACGTTCAAAATTTGAATTCAAAAGCAACCCATCTTCAAGAGAATAGCCTATAAATCCACCTAATTTCGCTTTTTCACTACCGCCACGAATACTTACCTGGTGGTTGGTGGATGTTGACGGTGTGAAAATGGCTCCTTCCCAGTCAGTATCAAATCTTGGTTTGTAATAATTACCATCTCTTCCAACCAATGGAACAGAGTAACCACCCTGTGAAACTTGTTCGAAAAGGTGAGGATATTCAGAATATGTATTTTGCGTATCAACCCTGTCTGCCGGAAGAATATTAGCATCAGTAGCTAAAGGCCAGTTTGGGGTTCCTCCCCGGGTATATTTCGAAACATTCATCCACGCTTGTTGATAAACATACATAAATTGTTCAGAGTTAAGGCTTTCTAAGTTTTTTTGCAACACGCCATGAGAAACATACCCGTCGTATTCAACCTGAACATCTCCGGCATAACCTCTTTTAGTTGTTACAAGAATTACTCCGTTTGCTCCACGGGCTCCATAAATAGCTGTGGCAGATGCATCTTT
>CAYRBS010000226.1:0-4507 GCA_964422335.1 uncultured Mariniphaga sp.
TTAGGTTTAAGAACAGTTCCATTTTGCTGTTCGAAATGTTGATACTCCAAAACTAATCATTTGATTCCTCAATTTCGAATTTATCCTGCGGATTATCGCCTTTAAAACTGAAAATCAGCAGAACAAAAGTAATTAAAGCCAGTGCCAGGCAGGCAAAACTGTAGCTTCCGAGGCGGGTAAAAGAAAAACTAAAAAACACAGGCCCCAGGGCGCTTGAAAAAACAATAAGCGACATTACAAAACCAGAAATTTGCCCCAAATTACGGCGTCCGTAAAATCTTGGCCAGGTAACGGTCATCAACACATTGAACAAACCACCGGCCATGCCGTGCCCAATAATAAAACCATAGTAGAAAAACCCGTCGTTGAGTTTGGCCAGCGAAAGCAAGGCTATCAGTTCGCCAACAAGCACAATGTATAAAAGGTATTTTAACCGGATGCGGTCGCTGATCCACCCGCCCACAAACGATAACCCGACAGAAAGAAACGAGATGGGAATGAAAATGGCCAGCGCCTTTTCGCGATCCAGCCCGGCGTTATCGAAAATAGAGATAAGGTGGAATGAAAAACCGGTTATATATTGCGAAAAGATTGCAAGCGGCAGCGCGTATAGCCAAAAAGGCAAAGTTTTTCGTGCTTCTTTCAGCGTAAACTGTTTAAATGGCCTGATGGTGACATTGTGTTCTCTGTGGGAGTGTTTTTCCCCATCGGGTAACATCCCAAGATCCTCGGGATTATCGCGAAAAAACAAAAAGGCAAAAATAAAAAAAACAGTCCCGATGCCCACGGCCATAATAATCCATGCATACCTCCAGGAAGTTCCCTGGATAAGCCCGTCGAAAGTAAGCGGGGCAATGGAAAAACCCAACGTAATAAAAACCGATGCGATGCCATTTGCGAAACCACGGCGGGCAATAAACCATTTCATCAGCATATTGCGTGAGACCATGGTGAGCACCCCCTGCCCCGAGAAACGGAGCATAAAAAAAAGAAATACCATAACCGTAATGGCCAATCCTGCATAAATTGTCGATTCCTCATCTTTCACAAACAGGTGGATGATACGATCCGACTGGCTAAGCATAACCAACACAACTGCCAGCAACAAAGAAGCGCCCATGGCTATCCAGCGGGAACCGTATTTATCGTATTGTTTTCCGGCCCAGGTTAACAGGAAAGAACTGCCGATGGTTCCAATCATATACGCGGTACTGATTTGGTTCCGGCTGATGCTGATGTTTTCAATCAAATAATCGGTAAAGGTTGAAACACCCATTGTTTGGCCCGGCGCACTTACCAGCACACCAATGATTGAAGCTATTAGAATTACCCATCCGTAAAAGAAAGGTATTTTTTCAAGCTCAAAAGGAATATTATTCCACCGTTCTTTGATTTCCATTTTTGAAATTTTAACAAAAATACCAGTTGATTATGGCAATCAAAAAATACACGCAGCTGTAATAACAGATTTAACCTGAATAGTAACTTAAAAAAAAGATACCGGCAAAAAAACGTAAAAAATTACCCGGCCGTTCCCCCGGGAAATTTGCCAACCAAAAAAACTGCCTGAACTCCGGAAACTGCAACCTGCCAATCATTCATCTGCGGAAATCCCCAGTACTTCCGCTCCCTGCTCAAAAACAATATCGCGGGGAATGCCGGCTTCATTGATACGATCGAGGTCGTTTTGCAACGCTTCGCGGATAAAACCTTTCTCTTCGATCATCTCCTGTGCGGTTTCGTAATCGCCATCTCCCTGGATAATCAAAATTTCTTCTGAAAGTTTCATCATGGCTTCTTTCATTTTTTCGAAGTCAACCCGGTAGGTACCTGTTTCAGGATCGCGTTCAAAAGCACCGGCTTCCTGAAAATAATAAAACCGCATCATATTGGATTTTCCGTGGGCGCTGGCAGCACCAAACCTTACCGAGCGGAAGATACCTGCCATAAATGTGACAAAATTATCCATCATCTCCTTTTCGCCCAGTTCGCCCATTTCATTCAACTGGTAAACGCACCACAGCCCCAAAATATCGGCTTTGCTCTCCTCAATGGAAGTATAAGCGTCTTTCAGCGCTTCGCGGACAGTGGTACTTTTATCAACTGTATTTCCAAGACCCAGTCCGTGAGCCACTTCGTGGAACATGGTATTTTCAAAAAATGCGTCGAACTTCACGTGTTTTCGCTGTTCTTCAGTAATTAACAGTTCAGAAATGGGAACCAGAATCTGATCGAATTTGGCCTGCATCGAATTTTTCAACTGCAGTTTACGACTGCCTTTTTCTTCGCGTACTTTTTCGTCGTTGGGAAGGTTGATGGCAATGGTTTTGCTTCCGGCATTGCAATCGCCGGCATAATAAATTGCATCATAAACGTTCATATCCGAGTCTATCCCCGGGGTTTCACTTTTATAGGGCGGCGGACAAGGCAATGCTTCCTGCAAACCCGGCAACAGGGCGGCAAATCGTTCCAGCTTTTTACTCCACTCTTTGTCTTTTATCAGGACAAATGCTTCGTGGGCGGCTTTGTACCCAAAAAGTTGATCTTCATAGTTTTCAATAGGCCCCACAATAAATTCGATGGTATTGTTTTTCATTTCCATCCAGGCCACGTCGCTTTCGTAATACTCATCGGTAAGCAGCGCCCTCGCCCGTTTTTCAAGGTAATTTTTCAACCCGGCATCTTCAGCCAGCAAAGCAGCCTGCATCATTAACCCGGATGCCCTGGTAACCTGTTCTTCGTAAGCAACATGGTAAGGCACGGTATATAATTTGAAATCATCGTCCCTTCTGATTAAGGTGTAAAGACTGGTTTTTGTGTCATCGTCCAAATCTTCAAACTCCTCTTTGGTCATTTCGACAGGATAAAACTGAGCTCCGTCCGGTTTGGGGCCGAACCCCTCAATAAAAGGTTCGTTGTTTCTCAGTCGTTCCCACGGGCCATAATTGATTTCCAGAAACTTTCGGGTATATTCATCCCAGTCTTCTGAAAAAAGAGCCTCTTTGTCGCCAAAAGCCTGCGTCCAGAAAATGTCGTCCATAATTTGAGCTGCCTCAAGCAGCAAAGGCAACATCTGCCGTTCTTTCGCGGTAAGCACGCTCAAATCGGTAGTGAGTTTAAACGTTGCATACTCCTCTACCTTTTGTTGAATTTCTGTTTTCTCTTCCATTGAATCCCCATTTTTTGAAGTTGATGTGCACCCCCATACCAGGAATGCCATCAGGATTAGTGTAAATGTCTGCTTCATTATTACTGGATTTAATTGGTGACAAAGGTACAAAATGGAAGATAAATATGGGAATAACAGAAGGCATGTTTACCGGAAGAAAAAAAATGACTAATTTTCAGCATAAAATTAGCTGCCGGAACTGTAAAATTCATTAGCTTCTCAAAATTTTAAATTTGTTGAAGATGGCACATTTAATAAACTTGTTCAAAGCAATGCTCGAACCAGCGGGAATTATTTTTGGTTTGGTTATTCTGTTGTATCTCAACTCATGGATATTTAACCGGATAAAAACCATTTCACTTACGGGTAGCATCATAAAAAGAAGCATTGCTTTGTTCTTGGTATTAATGGGCGTCGTAAGTTTTATTTTAGTACTCCCCATCGACAAAAACTCAAAAGAACAAATTTTAGGTTTCCTGGGCATTGTTATCAGTGCAGGCATTGCCCTGAGTTCAACTACCATTCTGGGAAACATCATTGCCGGAATCATGAACAATTCAATGAAACGGTTCAGAAACGGCGATTTAATTAGCATTGGCGAATGGCAGGGACGGGTAACAAAAAAGAGTGTTTTTCATTCTGAAATACAACTGGAAGACAGCAATTTTGTTACCATTCCAAATCTATTTATCGCCAGTAATCCGGTAAAGCTTACCCGAAAAACCAACACGGTCATCTCCACTATCGTTTCGCTGGGTTACGATATTTCGCGTATTAAAATTGAAGAAGCATTGAAAAAGGCGGCTGCCGCAGCTGAATTGCAAGATCCGTATGTTTATATTACCGAGCTGGCCGATCATGCCGTAACCTATAAAATTCATGGGTTCCTGGAGGATAGCACAAAGTTTTTCAGCACCCGGTCCCACCTGAACGGGCAGGTAATAGATATGCTTCACAAAGAAGGAATTGAAATTGTTTCGCCCGGGTTCAGAAACCAGCGGAGTGTTGAAAATGTAACTTTTATCCCAAAACAGGAAAAAGAAAAAACGCCCCGGAAACCACAAGAAACCCCGGAGGAAAAAATATTTGACGAGGCCATAAAATCGGAAGGGATTGAAAAAAAGAAAGATTTGCTAAAAGAGTTAGACAAAAAGAGGGACCTGCTGAAAGAGAACCTGAAAGATATAAAGGACAGCCAGGAAAAAAAGAAAGCTCAGGCCTCGATCGACCGAATAGAGGAACTCACTCAAAAAATTATAAAAAACATAGAAGAAGAGAATAATGAAGAGGAATGAACCCTATTCCCACTTAAAAAAACACGCTTAAATAAATAAAAAA
>CAYRBS010000227.1:0-4505 GCA_964422335.1 uncultured Mariniphaga sp.
TTTCCGGAACTTAAAAAATTTCCGAATTTTGGCCCCGTAAAAGAAAAAACAGAAAATCAGCTGGCAAAGAAAATATAATGGAAGATAAAAATAACATTGGATTCGATAACGAGAAATACCTCCGGGAGCAGACTTCGGCTATTCTTGAAAGGGTCAACCGGTTCAATCACAGGCTTTACCTTGAATTTGGCGGAAAAATTTTATACGATCACCATGCAGCCAGGGTGCTTCCGGGTTTTGATCCGAATGTTAAGATGCGGCTTTTGAAGCAGTTGAAAGATAAAACGGATGTCATTCTTTGCATTCACGCCGGCGATATCGAGCGAAAAAAAATCAGGGCCGATTTTGGAATTACCTACGATGTGGATGCCTTAAAAACCATCGATGATTTCAGGGAATGGGGCATCGAAATTACAGCGGTGGTAATTACCCGTTATCAGAACCAGCCACCGGCAAAGGCATTTAAAAACAAACTTGAAATGCGGGGGATAAAGGTTTACCTGCACTACCCCACCAATGGATATCCCACAGATGTTGACCAGATTGTAAGCGACCAGGGTTATGGCGCCAACGAATATATTAAAACCACCAAACCCATTGTGGTTGTTACCGGCCCGGGCCCGGGCAGCGGTAAACTGGCCACCTGCCTGAGCAATCTTTACCATGAATATAAAAAAGGTGTAAAGGCGGGATATGCCAAATTTGAAACATTTCCCATCTGGGACCTCCCGGCAGATCATAAAGTGAATATTGCTTATGAAGCTGCCACAGTCGATTTAAACGATAAAGTTCTGATTGACGAACATCATTTGAAAACATATAACAAGAAAGCCGTTAATTATAACCGCGACATTGAGGCATTTCACCTGCTTAAAAGAATTATTGAAAAAATTACGGGCGGTGCGTCGATGTACCAGTCACCCACCGATATGGGAGTAAACCGTGCCAGTGCGGGCATTGTAAATGATCAAATTATTGCAGAAGCATCGCACCAGGAAATTATCCGGCGCTATTTCAGGTGTGCCGTGGAACATGCCATGGGCCTGGCTGACAAAGATACTTTTAACAGGATCAAAGAAATCATGCAAAAAGTCGGTGCAAAAGAGGAAGACCGCAAAGTGGTAATGCCGGCCCGGAAAGCTGCCCGGGAGGCTGAAAAAACCGGGAAAGGAAATGAAGGCATCTATTGCGGGGCGTCCATTAAATTGCCCGACGGGACCATTATTACGGGTAAAAACTCCCCGCTCATGCATGCCTCTTCGAGCCTTATTTTAAATGCAACCAAACACCTGGCCGGTCTCCCCGACAGCATGTACCTTCTTCCGCAAAACATCATCGACTCGGTTACCCACTTGAAAAAAGATATACTGAACGGCAAAATGGTCAGCCTCGATGTGGATGAGACACTGATTGTACTCGCCATCAGCGCTTTGTCGAACCCCGCAGGGCAAATGGCACTGGAAAATCTGAAAGAATTGCACAATTGTGAAGTACACCTCACGCACATCCCAACTCCGGGCGATGAGGCGGGCTTACGAAAACTGAAAGTCAACCTTACCTGCGATCCGGAATATTCAAGCAAAAGTCTTTTTATAAGCGGATAATAAAAATTCCCTTCAGAAACCGGGGATATAAAGTTCATCCGTTGAAGATTATACATGAGTAACTTTTGCAGAAGCGACCTAATCAAACAAACCTGGCAGATAGAGAGATAAAGCCGGAATATAGGAGACCAGCAGCAAAACAAGGATGCTTACCAAAAGAAAGGGAAGGCCGGCTTTGGCCACTTTTTCAATAGATACTTTTCCGATGCCCGATGCCACAAACAAACATACTCCCACGGGAGGTGTGTTCAAACCTATTATCAGGTTCAATACTGCAATAACGGAGAACTGTATCGGGTCGATTCCTGCGAAAATGGCAACATTGAGAAGTATTGGGTAAACGATTAGCAGGGCCGCAATGGTTTCCATGAAGGACCCGATTACAATAAGCAGAATGTTAATAAGCAACAAAAGCACAAATTTGTTTTGGGTTATGGTCAGCAACATTTCTGCAAGGTTTTGCGGTACCTGCTCACTAATCAGTATCCAGCCAAAAAGGTTGGCAAACCCTACAAGTATCATCAAAGAGGCGGTGGTGCCGGCAGAATTGGTCATCACCGAAAAAACACCTTTCCAGGTCAGGGTCCTGTAGAAGAAAGTTCCGATAACTAACGCATACAACACAGCCACAATGGAGGCTTCTGTGGGAGTAAAAACACCCCCGATTATCCCGAAAAGTATCAGAAAAGTCATCAGCAGCGCCCAGAAAGCGTGGATAAAACCGGCACCTCTTTGTTTCCATGAAGCTTTCGGCTGCTTGGGATGATTTTTCCGGATGGAAATATTGTACGAAACAACTCCTAATCCAATGGCCAGCAGTAACCCCGGAACGGCGCCGGCAAGAAACAATTTCCCAATGGATATGCCGGTCAGTGAGCCCGCGATTATCATAGGCAAACTGGGTGGAATTATGGGTCCTATCGTTGAGGAGGCAGAGGTAACCGCACAGGCAAAATCAGCATCGTATCCTTCCTTTTTCATGGCGGGGATCATCACCGAACCAATGGATGCCGTGTCGGAAATAGCGGTTCCGGAAATTCCTGAAAAGACCATGGAAGCGCCGATATTGGCCAGCGAGAGCCCTCCCCTTACATGCCCCAGCAGGTTGTTGCTGAATTTAATAATCCGGTCGGTCATTCCGCAGCTGTTCATTAAATTACCTGCAAGAATAAATCCCGGTATGCTGAGAAGCACAAAAACATCGATGCCGGAATACATTTTCAGGGGGATGATTACCAATGGATAACCTTCAAAAAGAATGTAGGTAAGCGTGGAAATTCCCAGGGCAAATGCGATGGGAAAACGAAGAAACAGCAGTACAAAAAATACCAGGAATAATAACCAGATCATATTATTTTAAAATTTACCCTTTATTAACTGAAGGAGATTCGCGAAAGTAAAAATGGCAACAGACAACCCGATTATTGCGATGCTGATAAAAACAAATCCCATGGTTATCTCCAGGGAAGGAGAAAGCTCATCCATTCCGAGTTTTACAAATCTTACGCTATGTATCATTATGATTGCAGAAAAAATGAGTACCGCCATATCGGTAACAATTTTCAGCCACCTGTCATTTCGGGGCGACAGGTATTTTCCAATCAAATCGAGCCGGACAAAATCCCCGTTTTTTATGCCTGGTGCGGTGCCGAAAGCAACAGAATAAACGAAAAATATCCGGGCAGCCTCTTCGGTCCAGTGCGGCGTACTTTCCATAAAAAACCGGGTAAATACCTGGATGGTTACCACCATAATCATCGATACCAGGCTTATCAGGGCGCCGGCTTTAAACAGTTTATAAATCAGTTTCATCGGTTTCATTTTTACTGTCCAGTTCTGTTATTTTTAAATACAATGACTTATACTCTTCGGGTAACTCCTCCAGCACGGCTTTTTCTGCTTTTTTCCTGAAGGCTTCAATATCCGGTTCAATAAAAATCATTCCGCGGTCTTCCAGCTGCTGCCGCAAAATTTTCTCCTGCTTCACAAATTCTTGCTGATGGTACTGCTGCATCAGCTTTCCGGCTTCCAAAACCTTTTCCTGCAAATCTTCAGGAAGCGCCTGGAATTGATTTTCGCCCATTACCACATAAATCCAGCTGGTTACATGCCGGGTAAGGTTCAGGTATTTTTGCACCTCGTAAAGTCCGGCACTGTAAATAAGTGCAAAAGGATTTTCCTGTGCTTCCACGGTTCCCTGCTGCAGGGCGGTAAAAACTTCGGAAAAAGTCATGGGAGTGGGTTTTGCCCCCAGGGCCTGCCATACCTTCACAAACAGCGGTACATTGGGCACCCTGAGAATCATTCCCCCGAGGTCATCCGGTTTGGTTATGGGACGGTTGGAGGTCAGGTGGCGCGGCCCCCGCTCAAAATAACCAATTGGCCGGACGCCTATTGTGTTGATCATTTCATGGGCAATCTCATCCCCAATGTCTCCTTCAACCACCTGCCTGAGATGTTCCGAATCGCGGATAAGGTAAGGTACCGCCAGCAGCGCGGTAATACCTGCCCAGTTTTGCATACTCTCTCCGGTAATGGTCATTTCCACAATCCCGGCCCTGATACTCCGAATCATGTCGAGTTCCACACCAAGCTGCTCGGCAGGGTGCACCCTCACCTCCATCTTCCCGCCCGACAACGAATCGAGCGAGTGGGCAAAGTGCAGTGCAGACTTGTGCCAGATATCCTGCTCATTTCCCTGGTGACCGAGTCGTAAAATATACTCGGGTTCATCACCCGATTGCCGGCAGGAAGCAAAAAATAAAATTATCAGAATGAGACAGGCAGAAATTCTCATTATTGGTTTTATATAGGATTGTAGTTTCATTTACCGTTTAGTATTCTTCGAAAATGGAAATATTACCGGTTTTTATATACAAAGGTAAAATTAGAATTTTTATT
>CAYRBS010000228.1:0-4495 GCA_964422335.1 uncultured Mariniphaga sp.
TTATTTTTTGTTGCCATCAAACAGAAACGATTTTCAGGTGTTGAATGAGATAACAATTGATTCAGACTACCAAAAAAAGAACAACATGGACGAATTTTTGGCTGCCCGGATGCAGATGGGTGTTTCGCTTGGATTTCATATAATTTTTGCCTGTATTGGCATGGTAATGCCCTGGTTTATGTTTGTAGCCGAATGGAAATGGCTGAAAACGAACAACCCGGTGTATCTCGATCTCGCCAAAGCCTGGGCGAAAGGAGTGGCCATTTTTTTTGCTGTGGGGGCAGTTTCGGGCACCGTACTTTCGTTTGAACTGGGCATGCTCTGGCCCACTTTTATGGAACATGCAGGGCCAATTTTCGGATTGCCGTTTTCGTGGGAAGGGACGGCCTTTTTCCTGGAAGCCATTGCCCTGGGCCTGTTCCTGTATGGCTGGAACCGGCTCAATAAGTGGGTGCATCTGTACACCGGCCTCGTTGTGGGGATTGCGGGCGTTCTTTCCGGCATCTTCGTGGTTTCGGCCAACGCGTGGATGAATGCACCGGCCGGTTTCGACTGGGTGAACGGCCAGGCCGAAAACATTGACCCCGTGAAGGCGATGTTCAACAAAGCCTGGTTTTCGCAGGCACATCACATGACCATTGCTGCTTTTTCGGCCACCGGGTTTGCCGTTGCCGGTGTTCATGCCTTCCTGTACCTGAAGAACAAACTGGAAATTCATGCCAAAGCCATCACCATTGCCTTGTCGTTTGCCGCCGTGGCTGCGTTGCTTCAACCCATCAGCGGCGACCTTGCAGCCAAAAATGTGGCCAAACTGCAACCGGCCAAACTGGCAGCCTTCGAATCGCATTTTGAAACAAGCACCCGGGCACCGCTCATCATTGGCGGAATCCCCGACGTGGAGAACCGGGAAGTGAAACGGGCTATAAAATTGCCCGGGTTCCTCAGTTTTCTGGCGCACGGCGATTTTAATGCCGAAGTAAAAGGACTGGAAGAATTTCCGGAAGAAGAGTGGCCACCGGTCCCCATTGTCCACTATTCTTTTCAGTTAATGGTGGCAATTGGCATGTTCCTGGCGCTGCTGGGAATCATTTTTCTGGCAGGTTCTTATAAATGGAAACAATGGCTCCGGAAAAGATGGTGGATGAAACTGCTGACCGTGGCCACGCCACTCGGGTTTATTGCGGTTGAAGCAGGCTGGATTGTCACCGAAGTGGGCCGTCAGCCCTGGATTATTTACGGAATTATGAAAACCCGTGATTCACTCACCCCCATGCCGGGCATTGAATATACATTTTACACCATAACGGTGGTTTACCTGCTGCTCAGTTTTATTGTAATCTGGTTGATGAGCCGTCAGATTAAAGTATTACAATCAAAATATCAATCCAATGACTGAAATTATTTTTTCCATACTCGCCATTTGCCTGCTGCTATACGTTTTGCTGGGAGGTGCCGATTTCGGCGGAGGTATCCTTGAGTTGCTTACCCGGGGAAAAGCTTCGAGAATTGTCTCCAGGGCCATTGCACCGGTGTGGGAAGCCAATCACATGTGGCTTATCCTGGTGATTGTTATTTTGTTTGTTGGGTTTCCCACAGTCTATTCAACCGTCCTTACGGCCCTTCATATTCCCATTTTGCTGGTGTTGCTCGGAATTATTTTTCGCGGAACGGCTTTTACCTTCCGCCATTACGATATTGACGAAGAAACCCCAAAAGCCATCTATTCATCCATATTCCGGTATTCCAGCCTGTTTACCACCTTCTTTCTCGGCGTAACAGTGGGAGGCATTATTCTGGGCGAAATTTCGCTCGACTACAGCCAAGGATTTTACATGATCTATATTCATCCCTGGTTAAACCTGTTTTCCTTCAGCCTCGGGATTTTTATGGTTGTACTTTTTGCTTTCCTTGCCAATATTTACACTATTGGCGAAACAACAGACGAAATACAAATCCGGCGTTTAAAGCGCCTTGCGAAACGGTTAATTGTTGTTTTGGTTATTGCCGGAGGGCTGGTTTTTACCGCCGCCGAAGTAAACGGGCATCCGCTTTTTTCTGAATTTTACCATTCACCGGTGAGTATTATCAGTGTGGTGCTGGCCACTTTTGCACTGCCGCTGCTGTGGATTAACCTGAACCGCAATAACAAAAACCTGGTGCGAATAATTGCCGGATTCCAGACTACTATGATTGTGCTGGGCTGGTTTGCCATTCAGTTTCCGGTGGTGGTAAAAATCAACAACGGCCCGGATATTACCATCCAAAATTCAAGTGCACCGGAACAAACCCAGCTTTATTTATTGATTGCGCTGGTGGTGGGTGTTTTAATTATTTTCCCGGCAATGGGGTATTTGTATAAAACATTCAAATTTGAATCGAAAAGTTAAATCCCCTCCAAAATTTTTGTCATTCTTTTCCACGACTCATCGCGTGC
The DNA here is from genome assembly GCA_964422335.1 of uncultured Mariniphaga sp. Classification (GTDB taxonomy): domain Bacteria; phylum Bacteroidota; class Bacteroidia; order Bacteroidales; family Prolixibacteraceae; genus CAYRBS01. Next base: position 2,435 of record CAYRBS010000228.1, read on the forward strand.
TTTTTTGTTTTCGGCAGAACCCTCGGGTGAATCGCCCTGCCGCATGTAAGCATGGCCGGCTCCCGAATAAATAACATGATCGTATTTTTTACCGGCCTTTTTCATCCATTTTATCGTTTGGGGAATCCCGGAGTTAATACGATGATCCTCGCTGCCATAAAAACCATAAACCGGAGCAGAAATTTGTTTAATGGCATTTTCGTCGTCCGGGGCGCTTCCATAAAACACAAGGGCCGCCTTTATTTTATCGTTATAAGTTGCCATACGAAAACTCTGGGCACCGCCCCAGCAAAAACCGGCAACCACTGTTTTACCATTCCCGGCAGGAAGGTCAGCAGCAAACTGCTGTACCGCGTTCAAATCATTTTCAACCTGTTCCGGACGAAGCTCGTAAATGGCATTCCGCGCTTCATCGGAGCTGGCAAAGTCGGCAGTGGTTTCAATTTCAGCGCTGAAACCGGAAAGCAGATCGGGGGCCACCACAATGTAACCTTCTCCGGCAAGCTGATCGGCAAAACTGCGCACCCAGTCAGTCAGCCCGCGGTTTTCATGAATAACAATAACCACCGTCGCTTTTTCAGAAACCTCAGGATAAACTACAAAACTTGCCACCTCCCGATCGCCGGCAGCAACTTTCACCCATTCCTGGTGGCGTGGTGAATTCTCCAACTGCTTTAACGCAAAGTCCTGCGCATTCAATAAGGAAACGCCGGACAAAACCATCAAAATCACGAGAAAATTTTTCATAGCTAAAATATTATGATTCAAAAGAATAACAACAGAAACACCCATAAGTTTATAAGCAGAAAAAGAAGGTTGAAGAACTGCAGCAATCCGAATCGGACCAAAACCAACAGATTATCCCCATTTACCAGACGGTTGAAGAATGATTCAATCTACGTTTTCCGTGCGGGAACCCGTAAAATTCAAATCAAAAAAATGACAGGGTGACGAAATATTCCACCGCTCCCAAAAAGGGAATCCCACCTGCTTTTCTTATATTTAACCCAAATGCTCGAATTATGAAAACACAAAACAAGATAGCCGTAATAACCGGGGCGTCGAAAGGAATCGGGAAAGCCATTGCCATCGGGTTGGCAAAAACGGGTTACCAAACCATGTTGATTGGCCGCAACACAACTGACCTTCAAAATGTAGCGGAAGAGATTTCCCGGGAAAACAACCCGAAGCCCGCCTTTTTTTCGGTGGATATTACCCAATCAAAAAAAGTTAAGGAAACCATTGGCCAGATTATAAATGATTTTGGGCGGATTGACATCCTGGTAAACAACGCCGGCATTCATTTGGGCGGCTCGCTGGAACTGCCCGAACAGGATTTCAAAACCCTGCTCGACACCAACCTCACTGCGCAGTTTGTAATTCTGCAGGAAGTAATTCCGGTAATGAAAAAGCAGCAATCGGGCTACATTTTTAATGTATCATCCCGATCGGGGAAAGTCGGATTTGCCGGCAGCGGAGGTTATTGCGCTTCCAAATTCGGGTTGCTCGGATTGAGCGAATCGCTCTACCGCGAGCTAACTCCGCAGGGCATAAAAGTTACCGCTCTTTGCCCGGCGTGGGTGAATACAACTATGGCGCCACAGGCCGGCTCCCGGCTCGAACCCGAAGAAATGATACAGCCTGACGATTTGATGGAAACCATCCGTTGGCTGCTGGGTTTGTCGGCAGGAGCGTGTGTAAAAGAGGTGGTGATTACCAACCCGAAAAGTTTGTAATTTTTCTTCCTTAAAACGAAACCGGTCCGCTAAAAGGGCCATCCGCTTAAAAATCTTTATTATCTTTCAACAAAAAAATTATGGCAATAACAAAAACCCGACGGAATTTCATCAAAACCCTGGCCGCTGTTCCGGCTATGCCGGCAATGGGTTTTCCTCATCTTTTTGCTGAAAACGAAAAAAAAACCGATTCGTTTTCGCACAAGTTCAAACTCAGCCTGAATTTGTATTCATTCAATTCCCTTCTGCAGGAAGGAAAGGCCGATTTGTACGATATGCTGAATTTTTGTGCGGAATACAACTTTGACGCCATCGATCCCACCGG
>CAYRBS010000229.1:0-4464 GCA_964422335.1 uncultured Mariniphaga sp.
TTTTTGCACATCCAGCGGAACGACTTGTAGGTAACGTCTTCCATGGGCGCCAGAAACAGCGGGGTTCCTTCCAGTATAAGATTTCCGATTTTCATGCTGGCTGCAAAATTATAAAAGGGTGTGTTCCACTAAAATTTTTATTCCCATTGCGGTTAAAATGATCCCTCCGATTATTAAAGACTGGTGGCTTCTTTTGGCCGGGATTTTTTTGCCGAACAGCATGCCCAGCATAGAAGCAACGAATGTAACAACTCCAATAATAACTACCGGGATTAAAACAGGTATTTCCAGGAACCCGAAACTGAGCCCTACCACCAGTGCATCGATACTGGTAGCAACCGAAAGTCCAAGGATTACACTTATTTTAGACGGATTGAGATTTTGCATGGTTCCGTTGGGGCGGGTTCCTTCCACAATCATTTTTATTCCAATGAGGGCCAGCAACCCAAAAGCAATCCAGTGGTCCACTGAGTTTATCAGATCGTGGAGGGTGGTTCCGGCCAGCCAGCCAATAACCGGGAAAAACGCCTGAAAAAAGGCCAGCGAAGCGGCAATAGGAACTGCCTGCCAGAATTTAATCTCCTGTTTCATCAAACCGCAGGAAACCGATACGGCAAACGAATCGAAACTCAACCCGATTCCAATGAGAATGAATGTTATTAACTGAATAATAGCGTATTTTATTGCAGAAATTTCGAATAGGTAACCACCAGTTTAATTCCCGTCTGGCTGTTGCTCCCTTTCAGAATAACCCTGTGGGCTTCGCTGTTTTTAAAGGCGGTAGTTAAAAAGAAACCATAATTTTCTGCCTCTCCGTCAATAATTTGCTGCAAATGCTGGGTAATATTAAAACGGTATGTATAGTCTTCTTCATCGAGCGAACCTCCGTAAAAAGATGAACTGAAGGAGTAATCGATCGGTAAAAATTCATCGCCGTTTTCATCTACCACCGTAAACAGCAGTTGCGACGGGGGCGGATAATTCTCTACGTCGGAAGCGACGGTATCCACCTGGAAAACCAGTTCTGCCTTGTTGATGGCCGTATTCACCGAATCTCTCCAGAGCGAAAGGTTATCGATGTAAATTTTCGATTTTAACCCACCCGTTGCCTGAACATAAATGAGGGAATCTTCTCCTGCATCCGTATTCAGGTTACTTTCGAAAGGGGTACCTGTATAATCGTGTGCAATGGAATTTACCCGTGCACTGAATTTTGTAATTACATAAGGATTTAGCAGCGTATCGGGCTCCTCTTCGCTTTGATTTTCATCATTGTCGTAATAAACCACCAGCGCCGATCCCTGGAAATTATCTGAAGAGGCTGCTTCGAGGCTAAGGATAGAGCCTCCTTCACTGGTCTGCTGTTCCGACTCAATGTATAATCCGTTAAAGTATTCAAGAAATGCATCGTTATTTGCCATTTGTAATGAATCGGCATTAACTAATTTTTCGCCAAGCGAATTATCAAGCGGAATGGTAATGAGCTGATAAAAAGTGTCGGCAGAGGCAGAGTCAAGCTCTATGCTGGGTGTGTATTCCCTTTCACCCAGTAATTGGGTCGATGCCATCCCTTTCAGATCCACATTCTGGTTGTAATCTGCATCGATGTCGAGTGGCGTTTCCATTTCGTAAACACTGAATTTCTGGGGAGTTACGGTATCGCCGTACATTTTCCGGTAATAGAGGTACAGTTTTACCGAATCGACCACGGTATTGGTGCCATAATCAGGAAATGTCTGCAGCCGGAATTGTGCAGCAAAGTTGATATCTGTTTTTCCAAATTCCGGATCGTAAAAACTTCCCAGCAGGCTTTTTCTGCCCTCGTCGGTTTTGATGGAATCTTCACGGTATGTAAACGAGGAAATACTGTTCTTTTCCACAAGGTTTTTGGTTGAAATCAAATCGTCTGAAGGCAGCAGTTCCATGCCCAGATCGTTGTTGGGATCTTCACAAGCTGTTATGGCAGCCATAAGTAATAACGCCAGGGCAATTGTTTGGTATTTAAAATGTATTTTGTGTCTCACGAAATTCCTTCCCTTTATTAAGATTTTTTTGATTTTTGAAAATTACACAAACGTAAAAAAAAACAACGATTGCATGGAGCAATTAAGTGCAAATTTGAAATTTTTAGTATAAAATTTGATCTTTTAACAGATTTTGCCCGTTACACTTTGTCATAAAAATCGTTGTAAGTGTCAATGTAAGTTTCTTTGGGTTGATGGTCCAGGAACAATTTGCCCGAAGCATGTATGTGTTTTTCTACCTCCGGATCTACTTTTTCGGTTCCTTTTATAATGCCGTCGGAGTAATCAATCGCCAGTTTGCTCACGTTTATATAATCGGGTTTTTCGAGGTGGGGCACATCCTTTGGGGTCATTCCCTCAAGCAGCACCTTCTTTTTGAAATCGGCGTTTAACGGTTTTTTAAATGCATCGTCATATACCGAATAGATTACTTTTGATTGCCCAAACAGTGGGTTATTATAATAATATTTTTTTATGAAAAGCGGCACCAGTGCAGTCATCCATCCGTGGCAATGGATTAAATCGGGTGCCCACCGCAGTTTAATTACTGTTTCGAGCACTCCGCGGGCAAAGAACAGCGCCCGTTCGTCGTTGTCGGGAAATTCTTCCCCTTTTGAATTGGTTATTACATGTTTCCGGTGAAAATAATCTTCGTTGTCGATAAAATAGACCTGCATCCGTGCGGCCTGAATCGATGCAACTTTTATTATCAGCGGATGGTCTGTGTCGTTGATAACCAGGTTCATCCCTGATAACCGGATAACTTCATGCAACTGGTTTCGTCGCTCGTTAACTGAGCCGTAGCGTGGCATAAAAGTCCTGATTTCCCTGCCCCTTTCCTGTACTCCCTGGGGCAAATAGCGGGAAATTTCCGACATTTCACTCTCGGGGAGGTATGGGGTGATTTCCTGCGAAATATAAAGGATCTTTTTCTTTTCCATTGACCTGTAAGCGCGGTTTATAACAGAGCACAAAGGTAATAAAAATATCGCTAATATTCAATTTCGGCCTATTCATCCTTTTAACATGCCTCCTTCAGGCAGTAACATTATCAAACCAAGCATTAAATTTATTTACTTTGTACCGGTTTTAAGAAAAAAACGGATGATTCTGACAAAAACAAAAAGTGAACTGCAACAACATTTAACCCGGCTTCGTCAAAAAGGAACGGTTGGATTTGTGCCCACTATGGGGGCGTTGCATCGCGGGCATTTAATGCTGGTAGAAAAGGCCACGCAGGAAAACCCGGTGGTGGTGGTGAGTATTTTTGTAAATCCTGCCCAGTTTAATGATTCGCGCGATCTGGAACGCTACCCCCGCAACCTGGAGGCCGATCTGAAGTTGCTGGAGTCCACCGGTTGTCAATTGGTTTTTGCCCCGTTTCCCGAAGAAATGTACCCCGAACCCGACACCCGGAAATTTGATTTTGGTTACCTGGAGCAGGTAATGGAAGGAAAACACCGCCCCGGCCATTTTAACGGGGTGGCACAAGTGGTGAGCAAGCTTTTCGGGTTGGTAAAACCCGACAGGGCCTATTTTGGCATGAAGGATTTTCAGCAACTGGTTATTATAAAACAGCTGGTGAAAATGCTCCGGCTTCCGGTTGAAATCGTTCCCTGCCCTACTATCCGCGAAGAAAACGGGCTGGCCATGAGTTCACGAAACGACTTCCTCTCGCCCGAACAACGCCAAAATGCCGCGGTGATTTTTGAAACGCTGCAGAAAGCCCAAAAACTAACAGGAAAAAAATCCGTACAAGAGCTTGAAAGGTGGGTGGAAGAAACCATCAACAAAAATCCGTATTTAAACGTTGAATATTTTAAAATAGTTGATGATGAGAACCTTCAGCCAGTTGAAAATTGGAATTCAACATCCGGGAAAGTTGGATGCATTGCCGCTTTTTGCGGAGGCATAAGGTTAATTGACAATATTAATTTAAACTGAAAAAATTCAGGTTATGCAAATTGAAGTTTGTAAATCGAAAATACATAAGGTAACCGTTACCGAAGCCAACCTGCAATATGTGGGCAGTATTACCATCGACGAAGATCTGATGGATGCTTCCAATATAATCGAAAACGAAAAGGTACAGGTGGTAAACATTAACAATGGCGAACGTTTGGAAACCTACGTAATTAAAGGCGAACGGGGCTCCGGAACAATATGCCTCAATGGCCCGGCAGCCCGGAAAGCAGCCGTAGGCGATGTGGTTATTATTATTTCCTACGGCCTGATGGATTTTGAAGAGGCCAGGAAATTTAAGCCCTCTATTATTTTTCCCGATGTGGAATCCAACCGGTTGGTGTAAATAATTTTTTCATAACCGGTTATTCGCTTGTTTTTTAACCAAAAAAAGCCGGATTTTTTTACCTGTTCGTAAAAAAATTATACTTTTGCAACACTTTTTTCGAACCATGGGCTGGAGAACAAAATACGATGT
>CAYRBS010000230.1:0-4454 GCA_964422335.1 uncultured Mariniphaga sp.
AAATATGAACGCTTGCAATTAGTATTTTATCCCTTTCAGGGTTATCCCAAAGCCACATCCTATGGGCGTAGATTTTTACTTTTGCCGGTTTTTAACCAGCACAACATTCCGGGTGGTTCCATTTTCGAAGGTTGCTCTGAGAACAGATGTTCCATCCGCTCCATTCATATTAATAGCTGCATTGGAAAGGTTATTTAATGGTTTCGCCAACAATAATTTTCCGGCGATATCGAAAATTTCGACGCCTGCCAGCGGTTTCGAAGAATGAATTTGAATTTTATCCTGAAACGGATTGGGCCAGACTTTCATGTCATTGTCTGTTGGGCGGAAATTAGCAAAGGTTGATGTACTTTTCAATTTTATCGATTCGATTTCAACCTGCCCGTTTCCCTTGTTCCCAAACAATCCGTAATTGATGTACACTTTTATCCACTTAATCAAATCGAGTTGGTAAATCCCGTCAGGATTTTGGCCGAAGGAGTAAGTGTAAGTATGGAATTTTCCATCGCTTTCAAAAGAGTTGATTTTAAAAAGGTCGTCCAGGTTCACCTCGCCGTTCGCATCCACCAAATCGATACGAAAAGAACCGGGAACAGGCGCCGGCGTTTTCAGCGAAATTTCCATGTTATTGAAAGCACTCAAATCAACCGGGTTTTGAAATTCATACATAATATGTGGATTTTCGCCGGGTGCATTTATTTCGTATGAGGCAATTAAAGAAGCCGTTCCGGTCAATTCAATTTCGTTTGAATCACCCGGAACTTCCTGCCACAAAACCTGGTTTTGTTCGTCGAACAACGGAACCTCAAAGCTTTCGCCTGAAGGCACAAAAACGGTACTCACATAAAACGGTTCGGCAGCAATGGTGTCGCAGTCCGACTGCAGTTCAAGCTGCACATTTCCGCTGGTGTTTCCCCATTTTACCGTAACACGCGAAGTGTTCGCCCCATTTAATACCTCCACATCATCCGGGAAGCTCCATTTGTATCGAACTCCCGGAATTTCAGCGGTTGAGAAAATTAATTCTTCGGTTGGCTGCGCTTTTTTTTTCCGTCAATCTCAGGCTCCGGCAAATCTTTTTGATACACCTTCACATAATCAATTTCCATGGTTGCCTCATTCAGGTTGGGGTCAATCCCTTCTGCCCCTCCCCAGTTTCCTCCAATGGCAATATTTAAAATCAGGTGGAAACGTTTATCAAAAGGCCACTCCTTATACGTTTTACCAGGGTTATTTATACGGTAATACTCTTCACCATCGACGTACCAAATAATTTTGTCCTCTTCCCAATCGATGGCATACACATGAAATTCCGAAGCCACATTTTCCACATCAATTGATTTTCCCAACTGGGTACCGATGGAATGGTTAAATGCTTCGGTATGAATGGTTCCGTGAACTGTGCCAAAATCGTAGCCCACGTGTTCCATAATATCGATTTCGCCGCTTTTGGGCCAGTTTCCATACTCCCAGTCGGTGGGCAGCATCCAGATAGCGGGCCAGGTTCCAACGCCTTCGGGGAGTTTTGCCTTTACTTCAATCCTTCCGGTTAACCAGTCGCCTTTCCCTTTGGTTACCAACCTGGCAGAAGTCCAGTCTCCGTTTGTTTTTTCTGCTTTAATTGTTAAAATCCCGTCTTTCACCAACGAGTTGTTCCGGGAGTTGGTGTAGGTTTGCAGTTCGTTGTTCCCCCAACCGTGGCCGCCAATATCGTACCCCCATTTCTCCGGGTTGGGTGCGCCCTCGTAATCAAATTCATCGGACCAAACCAGGCAGTTAAACTTTTCCTGTCCGTGCGCGAAAAAACCGGTAAAGGCAAGTAATCCAATTATAAAAAAGATTTTATGGCTGAAAATTCTGTTCATAACTACTATTTAATTAAGTGATTTAACGAAATTCAAATGTGGAATGTAATCCTTCGGATGAATCGGGGCCTATCCACACATCAAAATCGCCGGGTTCGGTAACGTATTCTGTTCCGTTATAAAACTCCAAATCAGCAGCATTCAGCGTAAAAGAAACTTTTTTATTTTCACCGGGCTTCAGGTGAATTTTCCTGAACCCTTTCAGCTCTTTTACAGGCCGTGTGATGCTTCCCACCCGGTCGCGGATATAAAGTTGTACAATTTCACAGGTTTCGAAATTACCAATATTCCGGACTTCGGCAGAAACTGTAAGGGTATTATCCACATTCAAAACTGAATTTGAAAGCGCCAAACGGGAATAGTGAAATTCTGTATAAGACAATCCAAAACCAAAGGGAAACAGCGGCTCGATTCCAAAATCGAGGTATTGTGATTTAAAACCAAGCGACAATTGTTTCGAATTTCTGGGTATATCATCAATATGGGTAAAATCTGATTTTGTTGCCGGCCTTCCGGTATTTTTGTGGTAGTAATAAAACGGAATTTGCCCGGCATCTTTCACGAAAGTAACCGGTAATTTCCCGGTGGGGGAATAATCTCCAAACACCAGGTCGGCAATGGCAGGGCCTGCCATGGTACCCGGATGCCAGGCATAAAGCACAGCATCTGCCAGTTTGAGCTCCTGCTGAATGGCAAGGGGCCTTCCGGCAAGTACCACAAGAATTAACGGTTTTCCTGTTTTGCTTAACTCCTGCAACAATTCGGTTTGAATTCCCGGCAAATGAATATTTCCCCTGGAATTGGCTTCCCCCGACAGAATAGATTCTTCGCCCGCAAAAAACAGAATGGCATCCGATTTACTTGCGGCAGCTACTGCTTCCCCAAACCCCTTTTTCGATTTATCGCGGCTGTACCCCAGCCCGGCGGCAAAATGCATCCGGTTGCCCAACAATTTTTCAAAGGTGGTTTTTGGCGTTTCCGAGTCTTCCCCGTTCCCATCAAAAACCCACGTCCCCATCTGGTCGTGAGGGGCATCGGCCAGCGGGCCAATTACAGCCAGCGAACGAATATCTTTTGAAAGCGGAAGCACCTGGTGGCTGTTGCTCAACAACACCATGCTGTTTCGTGCCATTTCGCGGGCGTGGTTCAAATGCGAGGGGGCCAAAATAGTATCTGTCGACAATTCCCCGGGTAACGGTTCCTCAAACAGGCCCATTTGCATTTTTACCCGGAGGATATTTGCCACGCGTTCGTTTATAAGTTGTTCGTCTAATTTCCCTTCCTCAACAAGGTTTTTTAAATTTTCGATATAGGAAGTGGTTGCCATTTCCATATCAACCCCTGCTTTAACAGCTAATTCAGCGGCATGTTTTTTATCGGCAGCAAAACCATGGGGTATCATCTCTTCAATGGAGGCCCAGTCGCTCACCACCATCCCATCGTAATTCCATTCATCGCGTAAAATGGTTTTCAGCGTAAATTCGTTGCCTGAAGTGGGTACTCCGTTTAAATCGTTAAAACCCGACATAAAAGTAAAAACCCCGGCATCCCTGGCAGCTTCAAAGGGTTTTAAATGCACGTTTCGCAAAAGATTTTCAGGAATATAAGTAGTGTTATAGTCTCTTCCTCCTTCGGCCATTCCATAGCCCACAAAATGCTTTGCACATGCCGCAATTGAAGTTGGATTGTTTACATCGTCCTGGAAACCTTCAACCATTGCTTTTGTAAACTGCGATGCAAGAAACGGGTCTTCCCCGCAGCTTTCGGCAATCCGTCCCCAACGGGGATCCCAGGTAATATCAATCATGGGGGCAAATGTCCAGTTAATTCCCATCGAGGCAGCTTCAACCGCTGAAATACGCACGGCTTTTTTTACCATGGCAGTATCCCACGAGCAGGCCATTCCCAAAGGAATGGGGAAAACAGTGCGGTACCCGTGAATTACATCGCGGCCAATCAGAAGCGGGATACCGAGCCTGCTTTCTTCCCGGGCAATCCGCTGCAATTCATTTATTGTGTCAGGGCCCTGAATATTTAAAAAAGATCCTACTTTCCCCTCTCTGACTGCATCTTTCAAATCGTTCTCATTCGAATAAAAAGCGTCGGAAGCCTGGAACATCTGGCCTATTTTTTCCTCCAGGGTCATTTGGCCAATGAGTTCCGTTATTTTGTTTTCCAATGAACTTTCTGATTTGCTTTTATTTTGGCACCCGGAAAGAACCCCCAACAGAAAAATGAGCAAAGAAAGATGCCTCAACCTTAATTGAATCATTTTTAAATAATTAAAACGGGATTAAAAAAAGTGCCCAAAAAGCTAAACTAAACTATGAAAAAAACTTTTTGGGCACATTAAAATTAATTGCGAGTGGCTGACTTCAGTCCCTCAACATGCGGACCTGAAAGTTCATCGAGGTGAACTTCGAAAATGCCGTCAGCATTTCCGGGATTCAACATGATGCGAACCACGTTGTAAAAGTCGTGGCTGAAATTATCGTCAGTAGTCACATCACTGGTGAAAATATCTCCGGTCCAGTCGAAACCAGCACCAACGCCGGCAAAATCAAATTCTGCAACTTCCCAGGTATTGTC
>CAYRBS010000231.1:0-3161 GCA_964422335.1 uncultured Mariniphaga sp.
ATTGGTTTAATTCCATTCCTCAAGATTTTCGTCTTCAAAAACATCATTGAATAACAATTGATCGTCTCCGTTTTCACTCATTTCCTTGAAAGACTTTTCCCAACCTTTCCGGGGTTTTGAAATTGGTTTTATGATTATGTAACCTTTTTCAAGAATAAGCTCAACTTTGTCTTTAATGTTATACTTTTCTATTAGTGTTTTACTAATTCTGAATCCTTTAGAGTTCCCGATTTTAATAACTGGAATTTCCATAACTTCAACTTTGTTTGTAGTTACAAAGTTAGTACAATGATTTTGTTTTGACAAGTTTTTTCAAAATCCTGACTAACATCAAATGTTGTAAATTTTTTTCCCACAAAATCATGACGTTAGCTTGAGAAATTAATCGGTTCGTCTGATGTGGGGAATGATGGGTAACCATAATAAATACTCCTTCTCAATAACCAATTTAATTGAACTGTTTGTCTTAATAAATCGCTAATATACAAAATTATATCCGTTTACAAACGTTTACAACCGATTATAATCGCTTACAATTGTTTAAAAACCGGATAGCTACAGCGGGCCGTTTTACCTTTGGTTTAACAATTTCGTTTTAATTATTAACTAAAAAGTTTGAATCATGAATGTATTAAGAAACAGCGTCAGGCTTATCGGTCACCTGGGCGACGACCCCAAAGTGAGAAAGCTGGACAGTGGAAGGACCGTTGCTAATTTTTCCATAGCAACCAACGAAATTTACCGCGACAGTAAAGGCGAAAAACAGTCGGATACTACCTGGCACCGCCTGGTGGCCTGGGGGAAACAAGCCGAAATCGTGGAGAACTACCTGAAAAAAGGATCTGAAATTGCAGTGGAGGGGAAACTTACCAACCACTCGTACGACAAAAACGGCGAAAAACATTTTGTGACTGAAATCGTCGTCAATTCCCTTCTAATGCTCGACAAAAACAAAAATTAAGCCCTGGGTTCCCTCAAAACTCCTGATTGCGTAAAAAAAGCCGTCCTGAATTTTTCGGGGCGGCTTTTGTGGGTTAGCTGTGAATTTAAGGTGTTGGTAAAATATACCACGCAAAAATGTGAATTATCTGTACATGTATTGTGGATGTAATTCTACATTCACCCTACATTTTTATTTTCTGATTGAAATTCTTATCTGTTATAAAATATTGGTTTAGTGTGCTTTGGTTTTTGTTTGTCTGTAAAAAATGAGTTTTGGTATGTTATTCGAACCGGTTTTTTTACAAACTTTTAAAAATGGATATAGTATGGATACAAAAGATTTAAGAAACGACCTTGACAAAAGATTGACCGAAGTAAAACGGCATTTGGTTGAAGTGAAAAACAAGTTAAAGGAAAATCATTCGCAAAACGAGGAGTTGCAACGTGTGCTGGAACAACTGGAAAAGATACACGACAGTATCGTATCGCAATACAATGTGATAGATTCCATGAAAGAAGACGATGCCGGAAGGTTGCCCGATCTGGAAAAGAACATATACCAGAGTTTTGATTCGTTTGATGAGGTATTCTCAAAAGCGGGCACACTGATGAAACAGATGAAGTTCAGCAGCAGGAAACGTTCGGTAGATTTCAAAAATCCGCTTGGAACAAAGTGAGAAAGGATGATTCGTACCGGGCAAATGCTGAGAAAGTTTTTTCAGCATTCGGTTCATCGGAAAAAGGTTTAACAGAGGAACAGGCAGAAGCGGCATATAAAAAATACGGCCCTAATATTATTGAAGGGAAAAAACAAAGTAGCCTGTTCCGGTTACTTCTCGACCAGCTAAACAACCCGATAATTTATCTGCTGGCGGGAGCGACCGCAGTATCATTTTTTTTCGGCGATATTCCTGAGGCCATTGCCATTATTGTGGTTATTATTCTGAACACAGCAATTGGCTTTTGGATGGAATACCAGGCCCGGACATCCATAAAAGCGCTTAAAAAATTAAACCGGCTGAAAACCCGGGTAATTCGAAACAACGAACCCCGAAACGTAGATGCCGCGAAAATTGTTCCCGGCGATGTGGTTGAGCTGGAAGCCGGCGATGTAATTCCTGCCGATGCAAGGATTTTTTTTGCATCCGATCTGAAAGTTGATGAATCGCCGCTCACAGGCGAATCGCTGCCTGTGGATAAAAATTCCAAAACCCTTGATGAAAATGTCGATCTGGCCGAACGTACCAACATGCTTTATAAAGGTACGGCCGTAACTAACGGAAAAGCCAGGGCAATGGTCACTTCTACCGGAAAACAAACCGAGATTGGCAAAATATCGGAAATGGCAGAAGCGGAGGACAAGGACAGTATTCCGCTAAACGTGAAGCTAAGAAAACTTTCGCACAACCTGATATGGGTAACTGCAGGCCTGGCTACTGCTTTTTTTATAACGGGCTGGCTGGCCGGGGAAAAAATTTATCCGATGTTGCAAACAGCCATTGCATGGACCGTTGCTGCCATTCCCGAAGGATTGCCCATTGTAGCCAGTATTGCCCTGGCCCGCGGTATGCTTCGGCTTGCAAAACAGAATGTAATTGTAAGGAAACTGGCAGCGGTTGAAACGCTGGGGGAAACAACCGTTATTTTTACAGATAAAACAGGCACCCTCACCGAAAATAAACTCACCCTTAAAGCATTTGAATATCCCGGGGGGAAAACAAACCCTGCCAGCCTGCTCAAAAACAAAAAAAGCCGGGAAAAACAGACGGACGACGAAAATTTTCAGCACATACTGAAAGTTATCGCCTTTTGTAACGATGCCCAACCTAAAGAAGACGGCAAAACGGAAGGCGACCCGCTGGATGTTAGCCTGTATGAATTTTTTAATGAATATAATCCGGATTATGCCGAAGAATTAAGGAACTCGGAACTTGTTACCGAAGACGCTTTTGATTCGGAATCAAAGTTTATGGGCACTGTCCATGCCCTGGATGATGAGTTGTATATTTCAGGAAAAGGAGCTGCCGAAGAAATCTTGTCGCGGTGCGACCATTACCATGAAAAAGGTAAAAAACAGAAAATAACCCCCGAATTTAAAAAAGAGTGGCTCAAAAAAAATGAAGAGTTTTCGGGAAAAGGATTTAAGGTAATTGCCTGCGCATATAAAACCGTGGAAGAAAGCGAACGCGAATTGTTGAAAAAGAAAGAGGATTTTATTC
>CAYRBS010000231.1:3261-4432 GCA_964422335.1 uncultured Mariniphaga sp.
AAAACCGTGGAAGAAAGCGAACGCGAATTGTTGAAAAAGAAAGAGGATTTTATTCATCAAATGGTTTTTTGCGGTTTCTTAAGTTTTGTCGATCCGGCCAAGGAAGAGGTCAAAAGCGCCATCGATAAATGTAAAGAGGCAGGCATACAGGTAATTATGGTAACCGGCGATCATCCCGGAACCGCCAAAAATGTTGCCCGTGAGGTAAACCTCAACCGAGAGGACGATTTGGAGATAATGAAAGGTTCGGAGATCGAAAAAAAGGAAGATGATATTTATGGGTCTGACCTTTTTGCACGCGTTGATCCCGGGCAGAAATATAAAATTGTTAAACATTTCAGGGCCGAAGGAGAAATCACGGCCATGACCGGGGACGGTGTAAACGATGCACCTGCCCTGAAAGCGGCCGATATTGGCATTGCCATGGGGCACAAGGGCACCCAAATTGCCCGCGAGGTAGCCGACATGGTATTGAAAGACGATGCATTCTCTTCGATTGTTCATGCCATTGAAGAAGGGCGTATCATTTTTGAAAATATACGGAAGTTTATCGTTTACCAGCTTTCTTATCATTTTGCAGAGATACTGATTATTGCAGGTATCAGCTTTTCGCTTTTTAATTTGCCGCTGCTGGCGCTCCAATTGTTATTTCTGAATTTGGTTTCCGATGTTTTTCCGGCTTTGGCACTTGGCCTGGGTAAAGGCGACCCTCACATTATGAAACGTAACCCGAAAGATCCGCAGGAACCGATTATTAATAAGAAAAACTGGATGGCCATGGGAATTTACGGAAGTATCATGGCTGTTATCATCAGTGGAGTTTATTTATTGATGATCTTTTATTTTGATGAGTCGAAGGAAGTGGCCAACACCGTCACATTTTTTAGCCTGGCTGTCGTACAATTGCTGCATGTTTTTAACATGCGCGATCCGCACGAGCCTGTTTTTATCAACCAGGTGGTAAAAAACAGGTACATCTGGATGGCATTGGCCTTTTGCTTTTTACTGCTGGCTGCAGCCTATTTTGTGCCGTTCCTTCACGATGCACTTTCGCTTGAAAAACTTTCAGCCGGTTACTGGTTGTTAATTGGCGCGGCCAGTATTTTCACCCTCATCATTATCCAGACCGTTAAAAGTATTTTTAAAATTTAGCTGTTTGTGCACTTGTTTT
>CAYRBS010000232.1:0-4404 GCA_964422335.1 uncultured Mariniphaga sp.
CCACTAAAAATATTCCTCCCAAAACAAACGGAATACTCAGCCATTGCCCCATATTCAGTGCCATTCCGGCTTCAAAAGCTTCCTGGTCTTCTTTAATAAATTCGATAAAAAACCGGGCACTAAAAACCAGGATAAAAAATACGCCGGAAATCAACCCCTCTTTGTACTTCGAGCGGGTTTTCCTGTAAAGGTACACCAGAACCCCAAACGTAATCAGGTAGGCCAGCGCTTCGTAAAGCTGGGTAGGATGTTTAGGCACAACTTCATTGTTGCGCTCAAAAACAAATCCCCAGGGAAGGCTGGTTTCAACCCCGTAAATCTCGGAATTCATCAGGTTACCCAACCGAATAAAAGCAGCTACAAGGGCCGTTGGAACAATGATGCGGT
This sequence comes from uncultured Mariniphaga sp., assembly GCA_964422335.1. Classification (GTDB taxonomy): domain Bacteria; phylum Bacteroidota; class Bacteroidia; order Bacteroidales; family Prolixibacteraceae; genus CAYRBS01. Next base: position 388 of record CAYRBS010000232.1, read on the forward strand.
CGATGGTCCAGAAAACGTTGCGTTTGGTCACCACTTTCGAATGAATCATAAGCGCCAGGAAAATCCCAAGCGCCCCGCCATGACTGGCTAATCCTCCTTGCCAAACCATAAAAATCTCCCCGGGGTTCTGGGAATAATACTCCCACCCGTAGAAAAAAACGTGGCCCAAACGGGCGCCCACAATCGTGGCGATAATAATATAAAAGAAAAGGGAGTCAATCCATTTTTGCGGAACATTTTCCGATCGGAGCATGTTCTCGCCAATGTAATAACCAATTAAAAAACCGGAGGCAAAAAGCAGTCCGTACCAACGAACAGATAACGGCCCCAGGTTAAAAATTTCAGGGCTTACATTCCAATGGATAAAATTCAAAAAATCTATCATGTTAATTTAATTTCATTTATACGAATCGGTTTCATCAAACGAAAGGGTGATTTCAGGCGCCCTTCCCGTGGCAGTGTTTATATTTTTTCCCGCTTCCGCAAGGGCACGGGTCGTTACGTCCCACTTTTTTCTCTACCTTCACCGGCTGCGGCTTCGAGCGCTGACCGGTTTGAGTATTTGCACCCTGCATGGGATTTTCAACGCCCGGCATATCCGACTTTTGGGTTTTGTAGCGGCTCATATCGGTCCGCTTCCTTTCTTCGGCCTGTTTTACCTGGTCGGGGCTCTGAATAGGAATATGTCCTTTCATGAGGGTACTTACCACATCTTTGTTCACCTTGCTTACCATCATTTTGAACAGGTTGAATGACTCGAACTTATAAATCAGCAACGGGTCTTTCTGCTCATAGGTAGCATTTTGTACCGACTGTTTCAGATCGTCCATCTCACGCAACTGCTCTTTCCATGATTCATCGATGGTATTCAAAACAATCTGTTTCTGGTACGATTTTACCAGCTCTTTCCCTTTGTTCTGATAGGCTTTTTCAAGGTTGCAAATAATCTGGAAAACCCTTTTCCCATCGGAAATGGGAACTACAATGTTTTTATAAACCTGTGATTTGGTTTCATATACATTCCGGATGACCGGGAAGGCTTGTTTGGAAATGGTTTCCACCTTTCGGTTGTAGCCGGCGATCATTTTCTCGTAAATTCTTTCAGAAATTTCTTTGGGAGTCAGTTGTTTAAACTCTTCCTCCGAAACCGGGGATTCCATAGAAAGCAAACGCATCAGCTCCAGGTTGAAATCCTCAAACTGGTCGGAACCGAAATAATTCTCCACCAACTCTTCCACCGAGTCGTACATCATATTCAGCAAGTCCACCTCGAGCCTCTCTCCAAACAGGGCATGCCTCCGCTTTTTATAGATTACTTCGCGTTGCGAATTCATTACGTCGTCGTATTCCAGCAACCGTTTTCGGATGCCGAAGTTATTTTCCTCCACTTTTCGCTGTGCCCGCTCAATGGACTTGGAAATCATGGAGTGCTGAATAATTTCGCCTTCTTTAAGCCCCAGGCGGTCCATTACCCCTGAGATGCGATCGGAGCCGAACAGGCGCATCAGGTCGTCTTCGAGGGAAACGTAAAACTGCGAGGAACCCGGGTCTCCCTGACGCCCGGCACGTCCGCGCAACTGACGGTCCACCCGGCGGGAATCGTGGCGTTCGGTACCTACAATAGCCAGGCCGCCGGCCTCCCTTACTTCCGGAGAAAGTTTAATATCGGTACCACGCCCTGCCATATTGGTAGCAATGGTAACAGCCCCGGTTTGTCCTGCCTCCGCTACAATCTCAGCTTCACGGGCGTGCATTTTTGCATTCAGTACGTTGTGCTTAATCCCATTTCGGGTAAGCATCCGGCTAAGCAACTCCGATATTTCCACCGAAGTGGTACCCACCAGCACTGCCCGACCTGCTTTATTCAGCACACCTATTTCATCAATTACCGAATTGTATTTTTCACGTTTGGTTTTAAAAACGAGATCCTCCCGGTCGTCGCGGACAATGGGCCGGTTGGTGGGAATTACAACCACCTCCAGTTTGTAGATATCCCAGAATTCCCCTGCCTCGGTTTCAGCCGTACCGGTCATACCCGCCAGCTTGTGGTACATGCGGAAGTAGTTCTGCAAGGTAATGGTAGCAAATGTTTGTGTGGCTGCCTCCACCTTCACCCGTTCTTTTGCCTCCAGCGCCTGGTGCAGTCCGTCGGAATAGCGGCGTCCTTCCATAATACGACCGGTTTGCTCATCCACAATCTTCACTTTGTTGTCCATCACCACATATTCCACATCTTTTTCAAACATGGTGTAAGCTTTCAGCAGCTGATTAATGGTGTGCACCCTTTCCGACTTAACGGCGTAATCCTGCAACAATTTATCTTTCTTTTCCAGGAGCTCCTCATGCGGGAGGCCGGCGTTTTCCAACTCGGCCATTTCTGCCCCCATATCCGGCATCACAAAAAAATCAGGTTCATCAAATCCCTGCGAGATTAAATCGATACCCTTATCGGTCAGTTCCACCGAATTTTGTTTTTCTTCAATTACAAAATAAAGGGGATCGGTTACAATATGCATGTTTTTATTGTTGTCCTGCATGTAGAAATTCTCGGTTTTGGTCATGAGGTTCTTCATGCCTTCCTCGCTCAGGAACTTTATAATCGATTTGTTCTTGGGAAGTCCTTTGTGTGCACGCAACAACAATAAACCACCCTCTTTCCTTTCTTCTTCGGTGGCATTTTCTTTGGTAAGCAACCGTTTGGCATCGATAAATATACGGTTCACCAAATCGCGCTGTACCTTATAAAGTTTTTCCACATATCCTTTCAGTTCTTCAAACTGCTGGTGTTCGCCTTTTGGAACGGGCCCGGAAATAATCAACGGGGTCCGGGCATCGTCAATCAACACGGAATCTACCTCATCCACAATCGAATAATTGGGTTTGCGTTGCACCAGGTCTTCAGGATTAATTGACATGTTGTCGCGCAGGTAATCAAAACCAAATTCGTTGTTGGTTCCATATGTTATATCGGCATTGTATGCTTTTCGGCGGGCTTCGGAATTGGGTTGGTGTTTATCGATGCAGTCAACCGTTAGGCCGTGGAATTCAAAAATGGGGCCCATCCACTCTGCATCCCTTTTGGAGAGGTAATCATTAACGGTAACAAGATGCACGCCGCGCCCGGAGAGCGCATTCAGAAACACCGGCAAAGTAGCGGCCAGTGTTTTTCCTTCACCGGTTGCCATCTCGGCGATTTTCCCCTGGTGAAGAACGATACCGCCAATAAGCTGCACATCGTAATGTACCATGTCCCAGGTAATTTTGGAGCCACCGGCAATCCAGCTGTTTTTCCACAGCGCCTTGTCGCCTTTTACAGAAATGCTGTCACGTGCCGACGCCAGATCTTTGTCGTAATCCCGGGCAGTCGCCTCAACGGTTTCATTTTCAAAAAACCGGCGGGCTGTGTCTTTTACAATGGCAAAAGCGGTGGGCAGAATTTCATCCAGCACCTGCTCAATTTTGTCATCGATCACCTCCTCCAGTTTATCGATTTGTTCATATATCTTCTCACTCTCCTGGATTTCTGCCTCCTCGGCTTTCAGCTGCAACTCAACTATCTCGTCTTTCTCGGGTTTAATTCTGTCTTTAATGACCTGGCGTAGCTTGTCGGTTTCATTCCGAAGCTCGTCGCTTGAAACCGATATCAGCCGCTGGTATTCCTGCTTGATCTGTTCAACCAGTGGAGCCACTACTTTAATATCGCGTTCTGATTTGTTCCCGAGTATTTTTCCTAATATTTTGGTTACGAAAGCCATATTTTGTGTTGTATTAATTCATTTAACTGAAACCGAGTGCAAATTTAGTTATTTGTAAACCGTAAAAAAACGAATCTCACCAATAATTCCAAAATATTAAAACTAAAACCATAGTCTGACCTGATAAGCTGAATTCTAATAACTTTTTACGGCTTGCGAATTTTGCACCATGCTGTCATCCGGATATTTATACAAGTTATTCGACTTATTCGACATAAGCATTTTATGGCTAATTGTATTTTTATCTAAATTTAATTCAATA
>CAYRBS010000233.1:0-4385 GCA_964422335.1 uncultured Mariniphaga sp.
TCCTTATCAACCTTCCCGTCGAACAGGTAAATTTTCCGGCGGAGGTATTGTATTACTTTCTCATCGTGCGTGGCAAACAGGAAGGTGGTTTTCAGTTCTTCATTCAGCCTGACCATCGTTTTCAGGATGTGGTGCGAATTGGCCGCATCGAGGTTGGCGGTAGGTTCGTCGGCCAGCACCAGCGACGGCTTTTTTACCATGGCCCGGGCAATGGCCACCCGCTGGCATTCGCCGCCAGAAAGTTGCGGGGGTTTCGATTTTACCTTGTCGGTCAATCCCAACCACTCGAGTGCATCCATCACCATTTTTTTTCGTTCTTCTGCACCCATCTTAAGCAGTAGCAGCGGGAACTCCACATTTTCGAACACCGTGTGCACTGCCAGCAGGTTGTAGTTCTGAAAGATAAACCCCAGGTTTTCCTTCCGGAGTTTTGCAGCCTGTTTGGCTGTGAGCTCCCCAATGGAATGATTTAATACCCACGCCTCACCCGAGGTGGGAGTATCCAGCGAACCAACGATATTGAGCAGCGTTGTTTTCCCCGAACCGCTCGGTCCTATCAGGCCGGTGAATTCGCCTGTGCCAAGCGAGAGGTTAATATCGCTCAGTGCAGTGAATTCTGTTTTCCCCATGGGGAAGGTTTTGGTCAGGTTTTTAATTTGGATTATTGCATTGTTTTCCATTGCCATTCTTTTTAGAACAAAATTTTATCTTTTTCAGTGATTAAATACAAGCATTAACTGCACCCCGGTGCCGGCAAACAGGTTTTCTTCCATCTGTTGTGTGGGGATGTCGTAATTTTTCGGATTCACATATCCCATCATATGTATGGTAATATTGTTGAACTGTTTTTGCCAGTTTACAAAATTGTAGGCTGCCTTGTTGCGCCAGTCGAAATAGACAATAAAGCTCAGGTTATCGAACAATCCCAGCGGATAGGATGTGCTCAACAAAGAGAAGGTGGTTTTTTCGCTGAACCCGAAAGCTTCTTCATCGGCTGCGGCCAGCAGTTGTTCGTAAATTACCGTGAGGCCGTTTCCCAGCCCGAAAGTGTAATCGACACCCAGGTTCAGGATTTCCTGGTTGGTAAGCATGCCCATGTTTTCCCCCATATTTTTCCATGAAGCTTCAATCCAGCAGCCCACCACCCAATCGAATTTGGCATCGAAACCAATCCGGTGTTCCGGAATTTTGTCGAATTGAAGTTCTGTTTCTGAAAGCGCCCGGCTGTCGGCCACCCGGTAATGATACGAAAGCGCTGCTTCTCCTGTACTTACCGGATATTGAAAACGGCCGCCAACTTCAGGAACCGATTGGCTTGTTTTTATCATTTCCCACCCTTTGGGATTTTTATTTCCATGCAGCGCCCAAAGCCAGACCGTGGCATTGTTCAGGAAATAATACCGCCCCAAAACACCCCAAACGCCATCGGTGAGTTGCAGCGGATCGCGCGGATCTACCTGGTCGAACCACATGAGCGGGCGCAGGATGGAAGCCGAACCGAAGTTGATTTTCTGGAGGCCGGCCCGCAGTTCAAACTGGTTGGTGGAATACCGGCCCCAAACACGGTACGGTTTTATGCGCCCGTTTGAGCTGGTATTGTTAAAATCTTTCAGCCCAAAATTCCCGTAGATGTTGGCCGAGGCTTCAAAGTCTATGAGTCTGCCGTTTTCGGTTGAAATATTAAAATTGGCCTGCGGAATATACCTGCCGCCGTTCCACCACGGGAAATCGTTGTTAGGGTTGAAGTGGCTGTAGGCCGATAATTGTCCTTTAAAATTCATAAAATCCTGTGAATGGATTTCCGAAATAAAGAGCATTAAAATTCCCGGCAATACTATGTATTTTCTGAAGTTCATTTTATTCCCGTTTCGAAATTCCGTAAGTAATCAACCGGGCAAATTCAATAATGAGATCCTGAGGTGTGTTATACATCCGGATCAGTTCTTCGTCATTCATCAACTCCGTGAGTTTAAAGGTAGCTTTAAGGAAAAACTCCGGATGAATGTCGTCGCGAAAAATTCCATTCTTTTGAGCGTTCGTATAATTTTTCAATACCTCATTCCAAACCTCCCTGGTTTTGGATTCCACAAAGTTTTGCAGTTCGGGTTCATCACCCAGATAAAAATCGTTCATAAACTCCTGGCTAACATTGGTTGTGCCTTCAGATTTTAAAATAAGCAGTTTTTCTATCTTTTCCGGTAACGGAATATTTTCTGCCATCAGATTATCAAATTTTTCCCTGCCTTCATCCAATATATTGATAAAAACCGTTTTGGCCAGATCAATTTTATTGGGGAAATATTTATAAAAGGTCATCTTGCTCACGCCCGCTTTGTCGCAGATTTCCTGAACGGTAACCCTTCTGAATCCATGCTTCCAGAATAATTCGCGGGCTGTTTTTATGATTTCGAGGTATTTTTTGCTTTTTACTTTTCTGCTCATAATGTACGAATATTGTAAAACTTTACAAATATAAGAATAAATTACATATTTCGTATATTTTTAAATAAATAATCCATGAATTTGCATGTGGTAATTTTTTTCAGCACATGTAACTTTCCGGCGTTGTTGCACGTCAGAGCAGCAGAATTATTAAAACAGAAAAAATGAAAAGATTAATGACTTTATTTTTGTGCAGCCTTCTTTTTCTTAACCTGGCAGCACAAACCGATACCACAAAAGTGGGCACCAAAAATAAAAATGTTGTTACGGTGATTGAAAACGGTGAAAAAGTAAGTGTAAAAGTGGGCAACGACAAAGGTATGGAGGTAATTACCGATGATTGGGGCGATACAACCCATGTACGTGTGGGGCGGCGCACTTTCAGGGTAATTGAGGGCGGAAACGGCACGCACGTAAGAATTGATAAAGAAGAACGGGAGAAAAACTGGACCGGTAGTTTTAATCCCCACTGGGCGGGGCTTGAGTTTGGGATAAACATGTTCCATCAGGCTGATTATTCGCTTTACCATGAACTCAGTACCGTTCCCGAAGATTTTATGGATCTCCACCATGGAAAATCGATTACCGTAAACCTGAATTTTGCCGAATGGGCTTTTAAAAATGAAGCCAACAATTTCGGATTGGTAACCGGCCTGGGATTCAGCTTCATGGATTTTACATTCGACCAGCCACTAACTATTGAAAAAGAAGGTGGCGACGGAATTATTATGCCCGTGGATTTAAATCCGGACGGATTGAAAAAATCGAAACTGAATGTGAGCTACCTTACCGCTCCGTTAATACTGGAAGTGAAAACTCCTTTGCGCATGGGTAACTCACGGTTGTACCTGGCAGGAGGAGTAATCGGCGGACTCAATATCGGGTCGCACACCAAGTTTAAATACAAAGGCGACAAAGAAAAACTTCGCAGTAACTTTAACCTGAATTCATTTAAGTACGACCTTACCGGACGGATTGGCTTCGGCGATTTTTGCGTGTTTGTTAATTACGGCATGACCCCGCTGTTTAAAACCAATCGCGGTCCCGAACTTCAGCCGGTAACTTTTGGTATTTCGTTTCCCAACATATAATAATAAAAAGACAGATAGATAGTTAGATATAAGTATCAAGACATAAACTTACCGAAGAACATTAAACTTCCCCGGTTTTTGCCGGGGAAATTTATTTGACAGAATCCCGGTTTTTCACTTACTTTAGTATCAAATTTTATGGAATGAATGGATTTGAAATTTTTCCTTTGGCAGGGTTTCTTTTGCTGGTTTTTTTAATTTCAGGAAAAATACTCCTGCTGAAAAAAAGAGGGGTAAAAGTGAGTGAAGGGAAGGATAATCCTCCGGGGGTTAAAATTATTCTTTATCCGGTATTTATGCTGCTTTTGCTGATGTGGCTGTTTGAACTGGCAAAACCGGTTTTTCAGATTTCGTTTTCCATTTTCACCCGGGAATTAACAGTGCCAATTAAAGAACTTCTGTTTCTGCAGGTTATTGGCGCTTTGTTAATTGTTATCTCGCTAATTTTTATGACTTTAACACTGCATCATTTTAAAACCTCGCTGCGGTTTGGACTGAATGAAAACAATAGCGGAAAGCTGATTACCAGCGGCATTTTTTCAATTTCGCGCAACCCGTTTTTCCTTTCCATCATTTTTTATTTTTTGGGAACAGCGCTTGTTTTTCCGGCTTGGTTTTTCATCGGATTTGCCGTTTTGGCCATCATCAGTATTCACCTTTTCATTCTGAAAGAAGAAAAATTTATGGGGGAACATTACGGTGAAAACTATCGGAAATACAGGCAAAAAGTGAGGCGGTATTTTTAACCGGACTATTTAATTCGCACCAGCCGTTTGCCTTCGTATGTAAACCATTCGTCGGTTGCTTTTACCTGGATGAAATGCACACCCGGTTCAAGGTTTGTATTTAATT
>CAYRBS010000234.1:0-4366 GCA_964422335.1 uncultured Mariniphaga sp.
GTTGGCGTAAGTGGTGTCGGCCCAGATTTTTTCGATATCACCGGCACGGCGGCCTACAATTTTGTAGTTTAACTTAACGCCGGTTGCTTTTTCAAAGCCTGTCACCATTTCCAGTACGGAAACCCCTTTGCCGGTACCCAGGTTAAAAACTTCATAGTTCTGTTTATTTTTACCATGAAGCAACCGCTCAATAGCCACCACATGCGCTTTGGCCAAATCCACCACATTGATGTAATCGCGGATGGCTGAACCGTCCGAAGTGTTGTAATCGTCGCCAAAAACTTTCAGCTCTTCGCGGATGCCGGCGGCAGTTTGGGTAATAAACGGCACCAGGTTTTGCGGAACTCCCAGCGGCAATTCACCAATTAAAGCCGAAGGATGTGCGCCAATTGGATTGAAATAACGCAGCGCAATTCCCTTCAGTTGCGGGTTGGCTTTTATGGTGTCATTCAAAATATCTTCATTCACCCGTTTGGTGTTTCCGTAAGGCGATTCGGCATCTTTTCGCGGGGTTTCTTCCGTAACCGGAAGTTTTTCGGGTTGCCCGTACACAGTGCATGATGAAGAAAATACCAGGTTGGGAATATTGTATTTCACCTGGCACTCCAGCAAATTCATCATCGAAACCAGGTTGTTGCGGTAATAAAGCAGCGGCTTTTCTACGGATTCGCCTACTGCTTTCGAGGCAGCAAAATGGATGATTGCATCAATCCCGGGATTCCGCTGAAAAAATTCGTCGGTTTTATCGCGTTCAGCCAAATCAAACTTTTCGAACGCCGGTTTTACCCCGCTAATTTTATGAATGCTGTCAAGTACTTCCATACCTGAATTCGACAGGTTGTCAACGACCATTACATCGTATCCCGATTCCTGCAATTCAACCACTGTGTGTGAACCGATGTATCCGGTTCCGCCTGTAACAAGTATTTTTTTGCTCATATTTCCGGTTTTCCCGGTAAAATTAAGAAATTATGGGCAGGGGAAAGCGGTTTTAAATCGTTTACTCAATTTTTCACTTCTTTTCACGAAACTTAATCCTTGTGTCAACAGATGTTTTGTTAATTTTACATTTACAAATTAATGAATATGAACTTAGGCAAAAATATCCTGGATCTGTTACAGGAACACGAAATCGTTATTATTCCTGGTTTTGGTGCGTTTATTCCGCAATATAAACCGGCTGAAATTGATGAAGAATCAGGGGAAATGAGCCCTCCGTCCAAAGAAATTTCATTCAATCCGAAAATCAGGAACAATGACGGATTGCTGGTGGGCAAAGTTGCCGAAAGCGAACAAATTTCGCATTTGGAGGCGTTTAAGAAAATAGAAGAGGCACGGGAAAATATTCTGTACCGGCTCGATAAAGGAGAAAAAGTGTTACTTGAAAACCTCGGGGTTTTGTTTTTCGGTGAAAACCGGGAAATTCAGTTTGAACCTTCCGGTGAAAGCCATTTATTTCCGGATGCATATGGATTGGGGACCACATCGTTGAAAGATAAAACGGCAAGTGCATCCGAAAGTACGCCTGAAACTGAAGATGAAGCTCAAACCGGTGAACCTGAAGGGGAGGAAAACAAGCAAGAAGCAGATTCGCCGGGTGCAGAGAACCAACCTGTTTCCGAACCTGCTCCGGTTCCCGAACCTTCATTTCAGGATTCCGGAGATCCTCCGCGGAAAAAGAACCGCGGATGGTTGTGGTTTCTGCTTATTCTGATTCCCCTGGTTGCAGCAGGTATTTTTGTTTTGGTAAAAGAAAAAAAGGAACCGGCAGATTCGGCAGAAATTACGGTGGAACCACCTGCTGTCGAAGAACAAATCGCTGAAGAACAAACAGTGCCTCCGGTGGATACCACGGAGACCGACTCAGCAGCAATCCCCCCGGCGGACTCTGTAGAAACAGCGGAAGAAGAATCCATTGATTCTACCGGTTATATTACTCCTGATTCTTCCAAATTTTACCTGGTAGGCGGCAGTTTTAAAGAACATAAAAATGCGGAAAAGTATTTTCAATACCTTAAAAAAGAAGGTTTTGAACCTTTTCACCTTGGGAAACAGGGTAATTTTTACATTGTTGGAATTGATGTTTTTGATAACGAAATAGAAGCATTTGGCGCCCAATACGATTTTTTGGATAAATATCCGGAATCGGGTGTATGGGTTTTCAATGGGAAAGAAAATAGTAACTAAATTAAACAGTACAATGAATCCATCACGAAGACATTTTTTGAAAAAATCAGCTATGGCGGCATCTGCAGTTGGTACGATATCCGTCATTCCCGAAACAGTATGGTCGGCAGAAATGGCGCCATCCGACAAAGTGAATGTAGCCCTTATTGGATGCCGCAACATGGGTTTTGGCATTTTGAGGCACCACCTCGATACAAAAATGGTGAATTGCGTGGCCCTCTGCGATGTGGACAAAAACATCCTGAACGAACGGGCGCAAACCGTAAAAAATGATTACGGGCAATCACCCGAATTGTATGGAGATTACCGGGAAGTACTGGAACGACAAGACATTGATGCGGTTATTATTGGAACGCCCGATCACTGGCACTGCCTGATGATGGTGGATGCCTGCCAGGCTGGCAAGGATGTTTACGTGGAAAAACCAATGGCCAACACCATTGGTGAGTGCAACATTATGGTTAAAGCGGCCAAAAAATACAACCGTGTGGTGCAGGTTGGCCAGCAGCAGCGCGACAATAAAGTTTTTAAAGATGTAATGGGCCTGATAAAATCGGGTGAAATTGGCACCTTGCGGAAGGTGAATATCTGGGCAAATTTTAATTACGGCCTGGGTTCAACTCCACAACCGGACGGACCGGTACCTGATGGCGTAGATTACGATTTTTGGCTGGGGCCTGCTCCCAAACGGCCTTTTAACCCCAATCGTTTTCACGGCAGCTGGCGCCACTTTTGGGACTATGGCGGCGGCCTGATGTCGGACTGGGGCGTGCACCTGCTCGATATGGGCTTGTGGGCGAAAGACCTGGTGGAAGCGCCCAAAACAACTTTGATTTACGCAGGCAATTTATCTAAAAAGAAGATGCAGCGGGACTCTTTCGATACCATGAACGTGGTTTATCCCAAAAACGATTATGTGATAAACTGGGATATGACCGCGGGAATCGAGCAGGGTCCGTTCGATTCTTCCTACGGTTTGCAGTTTATCGGCGAAAAAGCGACTGTTTTTGCCAACCGCCATAAGTACCATTTGTCCCCTGAATGGGACGGTGAAAAAGATGCTCCGAAAGTGGAAGAAATTTCGTACGATAAAGGACATGAATCGCACCGCCAGCATGTGGATAATTTCCTGGAATGTATCAAAACCCGTGAAGAAACATCATGTCCGCCGGAGGTGGGAAGGGCTGCCGCCTTGCACGCGCACATTCCCAATATTGCAGCACGTGTTGGCCAAACCGTTCTGGAATGGGACGATGCCGCCAACCGGTTTACAAACAGCGAAAAGGCAAATGAACTTATTACCCCCGAATATCGTAATCCCTGGAAATTGCCGGAGGTGTAATTTCAGGCGGAAAATCAATAAAATGTAATTCTAAGTTATGAATGCAAGAAGAAATTTTATTAAAACGAGTGTGGCTGCAACTGCCGGACTGTTGAGTGTAAATCCTTTGACAACATTGGCTGCTGAAGGAAACAGCAGGCTCAAAAAATTTGGTTTTATTTCGGGAATAGCAGGTGACGCCATGAAAGCCGACTGGAAAGGAACGCTGAAAAAAGCAGTCGGTTTTGGTTTTACGGAACTGGAAGGCGGGAATAATTATGCATCTTCCCCACAGGAATTTCTTGAATATTGTAAAGAGATTGGCATAAAACCGGTAACCGGCGGCGCCGATTTGAATACATTTTTGGAAGAACCACAAAAGTTTTTTGATGAATACAACGAGTTGAATTACAAATACATGGTTTGTTACTGGCCCTGGTTTGGAGGGGCTCCTGTGAAACTTGACGACTGTAAAAAATCGGCTGCTGCTCTCAACGAATTGGGCGCCAAGGCGAAAGCAAACGGATTGACATTGTTGTGGCATAATCACGACCTGGAGTTTCATGAAATGGAAGAAGGTTTGCCATTCGATTACCTGATGGAAAACACCGACCCTGGCCTTGTGCAGTGCGAAATGGACATTTACTGGGTGAAAAAAGGGGGCGGCGATCCGCTGGAAGTGCTAAAAAAATATGATGGCAGAATTCCAATCCTTCATGTCAAAGATATGGCGCCCGATGAGGATTTTATTTGTCCCGGGCGGGGAATCATTGACTTCGCACCAATTTTCAGGGAAGCCAAAAAGCAAGGAATTGAGCACTATTTTGTGGAACGCGACAATGAACCCGATGGGTTGGG
>CAYRBS010000235.1:0-4358 GCA_964422335.1 uncultured Mariniphaga sp.
CGATTTTCCCGGATTAAATCTTGTTACCAGTTCCAACTCAAAAACAGGACTTATTTTTATGGAAATATTTTGTTCTCCTTTACAAACCGGTTCGGGCAAATCCTGTATATTGTAACCTAAATCCTGTAAAGTTTTCAGCAGGTTTTGCAGATTTCCGGAAGTGGCATTTATCCAAAAATCAATATCGGCTGAATGGCGCTGGTAGCCGTGAAAATTAACAGCCCCTCCGCCTACAAGCAGCATCTTCAGATTATTCTTATTTGCGGTTTTAATAAATTCTTTCACCCGCACAGGGAAAAACTCCAGCATAATTATTCGATAATAAAATTGTTCTTAAAACTATTCGGATGTGGACCAGGCACTTTAAAAACCTGCATTTCCTGAACCATTTCCAGGAAAAACATCAGCCGTTCGTGCGGTGTGCGGTTCAGCGCTTCCTGCATTCTCCGCTCATTGGCTTCTTCTTTGGTTTCAAAACGAATATTTTTTTCGGGTTTCATCTTTCCTGGTTTATTCTGTAAAATTAATGAATTTTAATTGCTCTAATGCTCTAAATTCATTTTTCGATCTTAGGTGATAAATCATCTCGAAAGGATAATTCAAATTTAAAGAAAACAGTTTGAATTAAACCAATATTTCAAATTTTACCTTCCTGTTATTCTAACAAGCTTTAACGATTTCAAGAGGCTTTAATTTTTATCTTTGCAGCAAAATTGGAAATATGCAGTTTGTAACAGGAGGCACGGGATTAATTGGATCGCACTTATTGTACGAACTGGTTTCGGCAGGCAGAAAGGTGAAAGCGCTGAAACGCGAAACAAGCAATATTCAGCAGGTGCAGAAAATTTTTTCGTATTATTCTGAAAACCCGGAAGAACTGTTTAGCCGGATTGAATGGGTAAACGGCGACATTCTTGATTATTTCGGACTGGAAAAGCTGCTGTCCGGGGTAACTGAAATTTACCACTGCGCTGCCATCGTGTCTTTCAGGGGAAGTGAGCGGAAACAGATGATCCGCAATAATGTGGAAGGAACGGCCAACGTGGTGAATGCCGCCCTGGAAAACAACGTTCAGAAGTTTTGCCACGTGAGTTCGGTGGCGGCCCTGGGGCGTGCTCCCAAAGGCTACGTTACCGATGAACAGACCAACTGGGTACCCTCCAAAAAAAACTCGGGTTATTCTGAAGGTAAGTTTTTCTCTGAAACCGAAATCTGGCGCGGGATAGAAGAAGGGTTGGATGCGGTTATTGTGAACCCGTCCATCGTTTTGGGGCCCGGTAACTGGAATACAGGCAGCCCGCAGCTTTTTAAAACCGTTTGGGACGGCCTGAAGTTTTACACCAAAGGGGTTACCGGCTTTGTGGATGTGAAAGACGTGGTTCGTGCCATGGTTTTACTGATGGATGATGCCTGGTTCGAAGAAAGCAAAAACCAGCGTTATCTGTTAAGCGCCGAAAACTGGAGCTACCGCGATTTGTTTTTTCAAATAGCCGATGCGCTGGGTAAACCACGCCCAAAATACTTTGCATTTAACCTCATGCTTGAACTGGCATGGCGGGGCACAGCGGTTTTGGGGCTGTTCACAAAAAAAATTCCTGAAATGAACCGCGAAACCGCCGTGGCTGCCAACACCGTAAATAAATTCGATGGCAGCAAAATAATCCAACCCTTAGGTTTTGAATATCTCCCGGTTAAAGAATCGGTAACCCGGACTGCTGCTTTTCTGAAACAGGAAATGGAAGGGCTTCAGGCATGAAATACCAACAACGGGGTGTTGGCGTGAAATACCATTTTCCGTGCTACGCTCGGGTTGAATAACCGCGAAATCATGTTCCGCTTGTGGGTCGTCAGCGAAATGATATCGATTTTTTCTTCCTTAATAAATTTATCGAGCGCTTCCAGCAGGTCATCCCCCACCACCAGGCGGCAATCGAAATCTTTTTTCTCGTATTTGCTTTTTAAAACCTCTTTCATTCCTTCCAGCCTGGCTTTATCCCAGTCGGAACTCTTTTCTTTCCCTACATGGACACAATATACTTTGGCATCGTAAGGTTTTAGAATGCCCACCAGCTTGTCGATTACTGCAAAATCTTTTTCATCGAAGTTGGTGGCATACAGTACCCGGTTAAAATCCTGCAACTCTTTTTCGGGCGACTCTTCAGGAATTACCAACACCGGCACTTTTGCGTTGTAAATTACATCGGCTGTAACGCTGCCAACAGTCAATCCGGCATCTCCGCCGGTGCCCATTACAATGAGTCGCGAATTGTTCTCGTGGGCATACGCCAGAATGTCTTCATCGGCATAGCCGGGTTTAATGATAAATTCGCTTTTTACCTTTTTCCACCGTTCTTTCCCAATATCTTTTGAAAGGTCCCGTATAAATTTACTGAAATTTTCATTGGCGTTTTTTTCTGCATTGTCCATGCGTGAAAGCAGGGCCGAGTCGTAAACATACACATCGGCGTAAGGCACCGTGTGAACCACCGGGTTGATGTAACAGTGCATAAAAATAAGCTTCACTTCCAGGTGCGTAGCAATATTAATGGCCATTTTGCAGGTTTTAAAAGAAACCGGGGAAAAATCGACCGGGACCAGTATGTGATCGTCTTTTTCAATTTCTTTTTTCAACGATTCGGGCTTTTTTCCCAAAAATTCTTCGAGAATGGGAACGGCATTCCAAATATCTTTTTCAAAGATTTTTACCTTTACCGAAGTAGCTGCATCTTCCATCAGGTTGATGTCTTCCAAATCGCATTCTATTTCCTGTTCTTCCAGGCGCATTTTCAGGATTTGCGCTTTGGAATAAGGTAATACGACAATTGTAACCACTTTTTCTTCCATGATTTCCACGTATTAATGAACATTGTTTCTGGTATCTTATTCGTTTGGAGCCAAAAAGAGGTTACAAAAAATGGCAAAAAAAGGGGGTGTATCAAATTTAACAATGACACACCCCCGGAAAGCGTATTATTAACACTTCCCCCGGGATTAGATCCCGAAAGACTTTTTAATTTCTTCTACATAATCGAGTTTTTCCCAGGTAAAAAGTTCTACTTCCAGTTGGGTTTTTCCCTGGTAGGGTGACTCAAATTTTTTGGTAACTGTTTCCGGATTCCGTCCCATATGCCCGTAAGAAGCAGTTTCTGCGTAAATGGGGTTCCGTAGTTTCAGGTTTTCCTCGATGGCGGCGGGGCGCAGATCGAATATGGCCTGAATTTTTTCAGCAATTTCCCCGTCGGAGGCGGAGATGTTTTTCCTGCCGTACGTATTCACAGATACACCCACTGGTTTGGCCACGCCAATGGCATAAGCAAGTTGAACGAGTATTTCATCGGCCACCCCGGCGGCAACCATGTTTTTGGCAATGTGCCTTGCTGCATACGCTGCTGAACGATCCACCTTTGACGGGTCTTTACCCGAAAAAGCCCCGCCCCCATGGGCGCCCCGGCCTCCGTATGTATCAACAATAATTTTGCGACCGGTGAGCCCGGTATCTCCGTGCGGACCGCCAATCACAAATTTGCCGGTAGGGTTTACATGATAAATAATATCGTTGCCAAAAAGCTGCTTCACGCGCCCGGGTAGTTTCGCTTTTACGCGGGGAATTAAAATGTTGATTACATCTTCTTTAATTTTTGCCAGCATCGGGTCATCGGCATCAAACTCGTCGTGTTGGGTGGAAACCACGATGGTATGAATTTTTTGCGGAATATTATCGTCGGAGTATTCCACGGTTACCTGCGATTTGGAATCGGGGCGCAGGTAAGTCATTTCTTTGCCTTCGCGGCGAATGGCAGCCAGCTCTTTCAGAATTTCGTGCGAAACCTCCAGCGGCAGTGGCATGTAGTTGTCCGTGTCTTTGCATGCGTAGCCGAACATCATTCCCTGGTCGCCGGCGCCCTGTTCGTTTTTGTCTTCCCTTTCAACTCCGCGGTTAATATCGGGGCTTTGCTCATGAATGGCCACCAGTACCCCGCATGAATCGCCTTCGAAACGGTAAGCTCCTTTTGTGTAACCAATTTTATTAATTACGCACCGGGTAACTTCTTGTATATCCACGTATGTTTTCGATTTCACTTCGCCAGCTACCACCACTTGTCCGGTGGTTACCAGCGTTTCAATGGCTACTTTCGAATGGGTGTCGAATGCAAGAAACTCATCCAAAAGGGCATCTGATATCTGGTCTGAAACTTTGTCGGGATGCCCTTCTGATACCGACTCGCTTGTAAATAAATAACTCATAATCCCATAATTTTAGCCGAATTACGTTCAGCATGTTCTACAATAAATTTTGGGCTGCGGGATGTATCGGATTGAGAAAGTTGAAAAAAAGCACGATTGCTTTAGCATTTTTT
>CAYRBS010000236.1:0-4349 GCA_964422335.1 uncultured Mariniphaga sp.
CAGCCACCGAAACAGCAATTAAAAGGGGGATTATTATAATTGTTCTTTTATTCATCTAACTAACTTTAACAGTTTCCAATGCAACTTGTTTCACTTCAATATCAGCTCTTTTCAACAAATTGGTACCATCTTCTATGCGGTAGCTTTCAGTAAAAACCACCCGTTTGATACCCGCCTGAATAATGAGCTTCGCACACTCAAGGCAAGGCGAAGAAGTAACATAAAGTGTTGCCCCGTCGCTGCTGTTGTTCGATTTTGCCACCTTTGTAATGGCATTTGCCTCGGCATGTAAAACGTAAGGTTTTGTGCTATTATTTTCGTCTTCGCAAATGTTTTCAAATCCCGAAGGCGTACCGTTGTATCCGTCAGAAATAATCATTTTTTCTTTTACCAGCAACGCCCCTACTTTTCTTCTTTTACAGTAAGAATTTTGAGCCCATATCATGGCCATCTTCAGGTATCGCTGATCGAGTAACATCTGCTTTTCTTCACTTATCATCTTATTTTCCTTAATAAATTGGTAGTCCATCGGTTCACAGGATTACAAATGTAATACTCATTTCCAAGAAATTGTTCATTTTGAGACGGGAGATAAACAATGAATATCTTAAAAAATCAAAAAAAGCCGCATTTTCATGCAGCTTTTCAAAAGGTATCAAACAAAATTTCCTAATCTTTTATCAAAAGCCAAACATCTGAATAGCTGGGATAAGTTTGCCGGATTTGTGCCACCCGTGTACGGGCTTCCCCTTCGTTTTGGTAAGAATTTACACAAACACGGTAATACCCTGTTTCGCTATGAAGGATGATGGGCGTAAATCCCTGGTCCAGTAAATTTTCTCTGTAATTCTTGGCATTATTAAGTTCGCTGAACGAACCAAGAATTACAAAAAAGTTATTGGTTTCATTATCGGCTTTATCCTCCTGCCGGGTAAACGATACCTGCTCTTTTCGCATGGCAACAGGTTCTTCCTCCGCCTCAGCAGGTTCTTCCTCTTTTTCAACAGTGTCGCTGGCGGGCACTGAAAATACTTTTGATTCAGTTTCGGGATCGGAAGTATAGGGCGACTGTGCCATTTCCTTTTTTGATTTACATGCGGTAAACGCCAATCCCAATGCAATGACTAAAATTAATAGTTTGTTCATCTTGTTTTATTTTCAATTCATTATAATATCAGCTATTCAACGGTAATGATCCATCATTGTGGCAAAATTCTGCCATGTTTATTTTATATTCTATCGGGTAAAGATATGTAAATCCGCCATTCATTTTTTAGTTAAACTACCTAAGTTTTGCACAGGTAGTTGTTTGCAACTACACCAATGCTTTACCTCAATTTAAGTGGAAAAACGGGATCGCTCTGTCAATTATTGTAACGAACACTGAAATACATTAAATTTTAATACAGACCGGGCATTCTATAAAAAAGGGTTAACTTCGGGTTACCAAAACATGGCTGAACCGAAAAAATTGTATGACCTGAAATTTTGAAAAATCAGGAAAAATGAAAAACCATCAGTTTGAAAATCAACTAAACAGAGAACCCGTTTATGCAGGCAAATTTTACCCTGCAACCAGCCAGGCTTTAAAAAATGAACTCGATAACCTGTTTGCCGCCGCAAAGGAAAAAGAAGGAACCCAACAACCCCGGGCCATTATTGCCCCCCACGCCGGTTATGTTTTTAGCGGCCATGTAGCCGCATCCGCTTACAACCAGATTTCTGACAAAACAACAGTAAAACGGGTATTTGTCATCGCTTCCAGCCACCAGTTTCTTTTTGGGGGCGCTGCGGTGTTCGATTCGGGAAATTATGAAACACCGCTGGGCGAAGTAAAAGTGGATACCAAACTGGCGCGGGAGCTGACAGAATCAAATGAATTATTCCGGCATTATCCGGAGGCGCACCAGTTTGAACACAGCCTGGAGGTGCAACTCCCGTTTCTTCAGTACAAACTGGGGAATAATTTTTGGCTGATACCTGTTGTTATAGGCACCAATAACCCTGACGACTGTAAATCGATGGCAAAAACGCTGGAGCCCTGGTTTACACCCGAGAACCTGTTTGTGGTAAGTACCGATTTTTCGCACTATCCCGGCTATGACGATGCGATAGAAACCGATTTACAAACCGCGCAAGCCATCTGCAGCAATAATCCCAAAAAATTATTGGCGAAAATTGACGAAAACAAAAGGAAAAAAATCAATCAGCTGGCCACTTCACTCTGTGGCTGGACCTCGGTACTTACGTTGTTGTATTTAACCGAAGGCAAAGAAATTCACTTCAAAAAAATAGCTTATCAAAACTCGGGAGATAACGGGATTTATGGCGACAAAAATCATGTGGTGGGCTACTGGTCACTGGCCATTTATGATGATCAAAAACCGTTTACTGTTTCCGAAGAAGAACAAAATGAACTGCTTGAAAAAGCGCGGAATGCCATTGCCCGTTTCCTGAAAACCGGCATGCACAGCAAACCCGAGCCTTCACGCACCGGCGGAATACTGAATGAAAGTGCCGGGGTGTTTGTCAGCGTTTATGTAAAAGGTGAACTACGCGGCTGTATGGGCAATTTTGCCAAAGAGGAAACACTGAACGACCTGGTGCAAAAAATGGCTGTTTCGGCTGCCTGCGACCACCGGTTTAAAAAACTTAAAACCGAGGATCTGCCCGATATGGAGCTGGAAATTTCTGTATTGTCGCCGTTGAAAAAAATCCATTCGGCTGATGAGATTCAATTGGGGAAACACGGTATTTATATAAAAAAGGGCATTTATTCCGGGACATTCCTCCCACAGGTAGCAAAAAAAACCGGATGGGATAAAGAGGAATTCCTGGGGCACTGTTCCCGCGACAAGGCCAACCTGGGTTGGGAAGGATGGAAAGATGCCGAACTGTATGTTTACGAGGCTTTTGTTTTCCGGGGTTAGTGCCATTCTGCATTTGGGACTGCGGGAAGAAATCGGTTGCGATGCTAAAATTGCCTGTCCGTAACGGCTGACGGGCTCCCGATTATCCAAAACAATCAATCCCCTTTTCGCGGTTTTCTGAATGGAATTACCGTGTAAATCTTTTTCCCGAGAAACTGCCCTATGAAAAAGCTGCCCAGCAGGAATGGAGCCAGCGACCAGGTTAATTCGAGGTCATGAAATTTACGAATAAGGATAACCATCGGGACCGGTGCATGAATGGCTACAAACCACCAGAATGACAATTTCTGAAAACCTCCGCGTAAATAACCAAAGGGTAAGTTAATCAGAACCGTTGCAATACACGTGTAAAAAATCCGGTATTCCAGGCTTAACATGTTACTGAAAACGGCTGGGTTACTGTCGAGTAGATTCATCATTCTTTATTATTGTAATTTACCCAGTCCACGCCTTTTTTCAGTAGCTGCAAGGTTTTTTCCTCGAAGCCCCCCGGCGTGGGTGAATAGTTGTATTCCCACGCGGCATCTGCCGGCAGGCTGGCCAGAATCGATTCCGTATTTCCTCCTGACTCGAGCCCGAATTTGGTGCCACGGTCGTGTATCAGGTTAAATTCCACATACCGCCCGCGGCGCAATGCCTGCCATCTTTTTTCGCGTTCGGAGAAGGTACGGTTGCCGTACTTTTGCATAAAACCGGCATAAATAACCGGGTATTGCCTGGCCAGGCTTTCGGTAAACCGGAAAAACTTTTCAAATTCTTCCGGAGTGCGGGGTTTGAGCCGGTCGAAAAAAATACCGCCCACCCCGCGGGTTTCGTCACGGTGGGGAAGGAAATAGTAATCATCCGCCCACTTTTTATATTCCGGATAAAAATGCCTGTCAAACCGGTCGCAAATTTCTTTTAACGAACGGTGAAACGAAACGGCGTCTTCGGGTTCAATAATGTGAGGGGTTAAATCGATTCCCCCGCCAAACCAGGAAACCCCGTTGTCGAGGGCAAAGTACCGCACGTTCATATGAATAATGGGCACCCGGGGATTGTGGGGATGCAAAATCGACGAAATGCCTGTGGCAGCATAATTCTGCGCCTTTTCACCCAATAGTTTTTCCATCCGTGGCGAAAATTTTCCTTTCACAAACGAAAAGTTTACAGCGCCCTTTTCAACGATGGCCCCGTTTTGCAGAACCGCAGTCATTCCGCCGCCAATTTCCTTTTCCCACGGATTGCGGGAAAATTTCGCTTTCCCGTCGGCTTTCTCAATAGTGCGGCATATTTCCTGCTGAATATTGCGGTAGGTGTCTGCTATTTGCTGTATTTTTTCCATGCGCTTACATCAAAAATAAAAAGGCACTTAACAAATATGTTTAAATGTCTCGTTTCCAGTCGGTATTTTTTACCCAATCCGCAAGAAACCGGGCA
>CAYRBS010000237.1:0-4349 GCA_964422335.1 uncultured Mariniphaga sp.
AAACTCACCGCCATCACAGCCATTCCGCCAATCAGGCCGTAAATACCCCAATGGTGTTCGCCGTACTCTTCGGCAGAAGGTAAAAGTTCGTCGAGCGAAATAAAAACCATGATGCCGGCAATGGCCCCCAGTGTAGATGCTAAAATTACTTCAGAATTTTCGGAAGTTAACATGGGCATAAGTAACAGGTAGGCCAGAATGGCCCCTACCGGTTCTGCCAGGCCCGAAAGGAAAGAATAAATAAAAGCTTTGCGACGGCTGCCGGTAGCATAAAAAATGGGTACGGATACGGCAATACCTTCCGGTATGTTGTGAATGGCAACCGCAATGGCAATGGCAATACCAACTGTGGGATCATTCAGGGCAGACATGAAAGTGGCAATCCCTTCCGGAAAGTTATGGATAGCTACAACCAATGCCGTTAAAATCCCCATCCGGTATAGCTTGCTGTCGGGTTTGGCAAGCTTTTTATCTGACATCTCTTCCAGTGCGTGCATCTCATGCGGGTTTTCAAAGGAGGGAATGAATCTATCGATAATGGCAATCAGTAAAATGCCACCAAAAAACGCACTAATGGCGAACAGGGTTCCGTTAAATTCGCCAAAACCCTCTATGAAACTCTCTTTGGCATCGGCAAATATTTCCACAAACGAAATGTAAATCATCACCCCGGCAGAAAAACCCAGCGAAACCGTTAGCAATTTGGTATTGGTACGCCGGGCCATAAAAGCAATGGCACTGCCAATTCCAGTGGAAAGCCCGGCAAATAAAGTCAAAAGTAAAGCGAATAATACGTTGGATGTATCCATGATCCCAGTTTAGCTCCCAAAATTAACAAAAAGCATATTAATTAAGGCTTAAGAAGAAAATTTTATGATAAATCGTTATATTTCAGTTTATTAAAAAAGCCTGCCCTACCCTGCGGCAAATATGTGATTTGGGTTCTTTGTTATTTTACCAAACTTTGTACTTTTGTGGCCTACATGTTAAATCTTAAAATTCAAAACGATGGCATATAAAATTTCTGATGAATGTATTGCATGTGGTTCATGTATTGACGAATGCCCTGTTGATGCAATTACTGAAGGTGATATTTATGTAATTGACCCCGACCTTTGCACCGATTGTGGCTCATGTGCGGAAGTTTGCCCGGTTGACTGTATTTCTTTGGAAGAATAAACCGGACGAAATAAAATTACGAAAGCCTGTTTCTTAACCGAAGCAGGCTTTTTATTTTCATCGTTCCGAAGCCATCATTTTTCCCTGAATTCAATCACTGAAATTTAAAGAACAAAATGCGATTTATTAAAATCCGTTCAAATCCATTAATACAGTTGGCAATAACAACAAAAATCCCAACACCGTTAAAATCACAATAAACGGCGCCACCCACTTAAACCACTTCTCGTAAGGAATACGGGCAATTCCCAATACGCCAATCAGCACCCCCGATGTGGGGGTAATCATGTTTGTAAATCCGTCGCCAAACTGAAAGGCCACTACGGTTGCCTGCCGCGAAATGCCAATCAAATCAGAGAACTGCGACATCATGGGCATGGTAAGTGCCGCTTTTCCCGAGCCTGATGGAATAAAAACGTTCAGAAAAGACTGGATGATATACATCACGCTCACCGATCCCACCTTGCCCAAATCTTCCATAGATTGCGACACATAGTATAAAATAGTGTCTATAATTCTTCCGTCTTCAAGAATGACTACTATGCCTCCTGCCAGGCCTACAACCAACGCTGCCGGAAGGATGTCTTTGGCCCCTTCAATAAACGACAGGGTAATTTCATTGGCTGTTTTACCACTGGCAATCCCCGAAAATATACCCAACGCCAGGAAAAGCGTGGCAATTTCCATCACGTACCAGCCATAGCCCATCACACCAATAATCAGAAACACAATGGTAAAGGTAAGCTGGCTCAAAACAAAATAATGAAAAGATTTACGCAGGGTGAGGATTCCTGCAACAATAAACAGAACAGTGGCCACAGGAACGGCGGGAAAAACGATTTCACTGTTCCCTATTTTCAGATTACTTACAGGATAAAATACTGAAAACAGGATAAGAAAAACGGAGAGTGACACAAAGGAAACCCATGCTCCGCGCGGCACCGAGTAGGCAAAACCGGTATCAGCTTCACTGTTACGGCGACGCCAGTGTGCATCTTCTTCATAAACCAGCGATTTCTCCGGGTTTTTATGAATTTTGGCGGCGTACCTCAAAATGAACGTAAATCCCACCAGGTTAATCACTACCCACATAAAAAGGCGGTATTCAATTCCCGAAAACAGGGGGATGTCAGAAAGTCCCTGGGCAATTCCAACAGTAAACGGATTTAAAAACGCACCGGCAAAACCCAATGCTGCCGCCACAAAACACAGCGACACACCCACAATAGAGTCGTACCCCATGGAAATTGCGAGCGGAACAAAAATAATGGTAAATGCAATGGTCTCTTCACTCATGCCGAACACGGCACCAAACAAACTGAAAATAAACATAATACCTGTTAAAATGATATTGTTCACCCCCAGCTTACGCAGCAATTTCGAACGTTCCCATTTTTTTGAAAATTTCAGGAATGAGTAGATACCAATATCAATCGATTTACTTTCGTTTAAAATCCAGAAAGCACCGCCAATCATCAGAATAAAGGCAATAATATTGGATGTATTCACAAACCCGTCAAAAAAAGCAGAGAATACCTGCCAGGTTTGATTATGGCTTTCAATAAACTGAAAGGAACCCGGTTTTATCACCTCCCTTTCTACATTGTTCACCATAATGCGCTCACGCTCAAACTCCCCGCCGGGTATAAACCAGGTGCAAACCGCACAAAAAACAATCAATAAAAAAATAATAACGTAAGTGTGTGGTATTTTCTTAAGCATGCTTCAAATTTTAGGGCTCGAAAATAATAAATCCTGTTGGGGTTCACATGATATTTGGCAGCGGAACGAAAATAAAAGATTACTTTATTCACCTAAATATGGCTATGGTTTTAAAAAACAAATTTGTACCTTAATGAAATAAAAAAATGTAACGAATGAAGTTATTACTCGAAAATATCAAGGAACTGGTTCAGGTAGAGGAGAATCCTGTACTTTTCCGCCCGGGAAACAAAATGGCCAAAGTAAAAACCATAAAAAATGCCTTCCTGATTATAAGTGATGAACTGATACAGAACTTTGGGCCGATGAGCCAACTAAAAGACGTTTACGAAGACGATGACTTTTTGATTGAAATAGACTGTTCCAACCGGTTGGTTTATCCTTCCTACTGCGATTCACACACACACCTGGTTTTTCCGGAACCGCGCGAAAAAGAGTTTGTTGACCGCATTCGCGGACTGTCTTACGAAGAAATTGCCCGGCGTGGCGGGGGAATCCTCAATTCTTCCAAAAGGCTGCACGAAATATCCGATGAAAAACTGTATTACAGTGCTATGGACCGGATTTTTGAGATCATAAAAACCGGTACGGGAGCGGTGGAAATTAAAAGCGGCTACGGATTAAATACCGAGGAGGAACTCCGAATGCTGAAAGTGATTCAATGGGTAAAAAAAACAGCTCCGGTTTGTGTGCGTTCCACGTTTTTGGGCGCCCATGCTGTTCCCGCCGAATACAGGAACAACGTTTCCGGATATGTCGATTTGGTTATCAACGAAATGATACCGCGGGTGGCCGAAGAAGAACTGGCCGATTTCATCGATGTATTCTGCGACAAAGGTTTCTTTTCAGTGGAAGACACAGAACGTATTCTACTGGCCGGTGAGCAATACGGTTTGCGGCCCAAACTGCATGCCAACGAACTCGGACTTACCGGCGGTGTTCAGGTGGGCGTAAAACACAACGCGCTATCGGTGGACCATCTGGAGCACGTAGGACCGGAAGAAATTAAAAGCCTGAAAAATTCCCGGACCATGCCGACGGTGTTGCCGGGCGCTGCTTTTTTCCTGGGAATGAAACAGTCACCGGTACGCGAAATGATGAATGCCGGGCTTCCCATAGCGCTGGCTTCCGACTACAATCCGGGTTCATCGCCCAGCGGAAATATGAATTTCATTTCCTCGCTCGGATGCATCAACTATAAAATGCTGCCCGAAGAAGTTATCAATGCTACCACCATCAACACGGCTTATGCAATGGGGGTGAGCGACCGGCTGGGAAGTATCGCCCGCGGAAAAATGGCCAATGTATTCATTACTTCTGAAATGCCCGGAATCGAATATTTACCCTATTCGTTTGGAGCCAATATGGTTGAAACCGTTATCCTCAACGGCGAAGTACAATCATTTTAAATGGAGCTGAATTAAATCATTTTCCCGAAAAAAAGAGAT
>CAYRBS010000238.1:0-4339 GCA_964422335.1 uncultured Mariniphaga sp.
TATGAAAACTGCCATAACTGCTTTGCTGGCCCTGACTTTCGCCGTTTTGTTCACTTCTTCAAAACCCGAAAAAGATTACTACGACGAACTGTACCGGCCCCAGTTTCATTTTACACCCGAAAAAAACTGGCACAACGATCCTAACGGACTGGTATATTACGACGGGGAATATCACCTGTTTTACCAGTACAATCCAAACGGAAACGAATGGGGCTACATGCACTGGGGGCATGCCATAAGCACCGACCTGGTGCATTGGGAGCATCTTCCCATTGCACTTTTCCCCGATGAAAACTCAGACGACAAAGAATATTGTACTGCCTTTTCCGGATCGGCCATTGTGGACGAAAAAAACCTGCTGGGAAAAGAACAGGGCAACGAAAAAACGCTGATAGCTTTTTACACTTCGCAGCACTGTGGCCAGCGCATTGCATACAGTACCGACAGGGGACGAACCTGGGAAAAATATGAAGGCAACCCCATTATTCCTTACGACGAAACCGACGATGCCCGCGACCCCAAAGTAATTTGGCACGAACCTTCTCAAAAATATGTGATGGCTCTCTACCGGAAAACTACGGAAGACGAAAAATCAAAAGGTGTTTCGTTTTATACTTCAGAAAACCTGGTGGACTGGGAACACAAAAGCCATGTTTACGGATTTTATGAATGTCCCGATTTGGTTCCCATGCAGGTAACCAACCGCCCGGAAGAAACCAAATGGGTTCTTTTCGACGGCGACGGCAGCTACCTGATTGGAAATTTCGACGGAGAGGAATTCTCACCCGAAACAGCCAGGATGAAAAGCGATTTCGGGAAAAATTACTATGCCACCCAAACATGGAGTAATATTCCCGAAGAGGATGGACGTACGATTCAAATTGCCTGGATGCGCGGAGGAAAATTTCCTGACATGCCCTTTAACGGTCAGATGACTTTCCCCTCGGAACTGGCTCTCACCAAATTTAATTCCGGGTACAAAGTTACCCGTAAACCTGTTGCTGAAATTGAATTGCTGCATGGCAAACATTACAACTGGGAAGATGAAAACATTATTCCCGGGTTAAACAAAAATCTGGTTAAAAGGGTAAAAGGCGATTGCCTCCACATTTCCGGTGAGTTTGACCTGAAATCCTGCAGCAACTTCGGATTTATGATTCGCAGCAGCCGGAAAAAAACCGGAACGGAGCTTCGTTATAACGTAAAACGGGGTACTTTGTCATTGCTGGGCAGCACTGCACCATTGCTACCAATCGACAATAAAATAACCCTTGAAATTCTGGTCGATCGTGCCTCCATAGAAGTATATGCCAATGGCGGGCAAATGGTTATTTCCAACAACTTCACTCCCGAAAAAGGTGCCGAAGACCTGGTACTTTTTCTCAATGGCGGCGAACTGGGTGTGGAAAAGCTCGATATTTTCAGGGTTGAATCGGCCTGGGAGCCTGGCAAATAACTACAAAAACAGGGAAATCAACTGTACAACAACTATAAGCAATACCATTGCCACCGGATAAACGGTTGCATACGCAATGGAATGGGCATTGGTTTCAGTCATTGTGTCGGCTGCTGCCAGGCCGGGCGTACTTGTCATACTGCCGCTGATGGCACCCAGCATACTCAACAGGTTCATTTTAAAGAACCATTTTCCGGCCAGCGCCGCCAAAATCATCGGAACCAGTGTAATAACACCTCCAAACAGGAAAAGCTGGTAGCCGTATTTTTCAAAGGTTTCCACAATTTCGGCCCCGGCACCCGTACCAACAGCCGCCAGGAAAAAAATAAGCCCCAGCTGGCGCAACAACTGGTTGGCTGCACCGCTCATGGTCCAAAGTACAGGCCCGGTTTTCCCAACGCGGCTCAATACCAGCGCCACAATAAGCACCCCGCCGGTAAGGCCCGGACTAAATGAAAAATTACCCATGGCAATGTTGATTTTACCAACCAGCACACCTAAAATAATACCCAGTGCCACTGGCAGGATATCGGTATCGGAGAGCCGTTTCTGGTCGTTGCCAAAAATGTTGGCCACCATTTCCATGTTGGCTTTGCTGCTGGCAATAATCAGCTTGTCGCCAAACTGCAGCTTGGAATTGGGCGTAGGCGAAATGTTAATCCCCGAGCGCCGGATACGCGTTATGGTAGCGTTGTAGGTATGTAATAAATTAATTTGACCGATGGTTTTGTTTACCACTTCTTTATTGGTCACCAACACCGAACGGACATCGTAATTCGGATCCAGCGGGATTTCTTCCTCGGTGGGCGAGCCAATAAGCAGTTCCACCCGTTTCAGGGCTTCGTCTGTTCCTACAGCCTTTATCAGGTCGCCTAAATGCAATACTGTTTCGGGTTTGGGCGTTACGGCTGTGCCTTCGTGCACCACACGCGAAACAACCGCTTTGGTCATATACCTGATACGTAATTCCCCAATGGATTTGCCTACTACATTTTCGTTTTCAACCACGAAATTCCTCCGTAATATTTCAGGGAATTCTTCTTTCATTTTCGAATGGTACTCCTCTTCCGAATCTTTCAGCGGTAAACCCAAAATCCGGGGAAGAAACCGGATGAACAAAATAACCGCTATTACCCCAAACGGGTAGCCCACACCATATCCGATAGAAGCCAGCGGCGAACCCGTATGATCGATGGCCGCAGCCAATCCCGGAGTACTTGTAAGGGCACCGGTAAACAAACCTACGGCAATATTTTTATCGATGTTGAAAACATAAACAATGCCCACGGTAATCATTGCCGCCACCAATATCAGGAAGGTGGCAAATGTAGCCAACTGCCTTCCTTCTTTTTTAAACGATTCAAAAAATCCGGGCCCCGCCTGAATGCCAATGGTAAATATAAACAACACCAGGCCCAGGTATTGAAAATCGATTGGGATAACCACCCCAAAGTGGCCAAATACCAGCGCTACAAAAATAACTGCTGACACATCGAGCGACAACCCGAAAATTTTTATTCTGCCCAGGATAAAACCCAGTGCCACAATTAAAAACAGCGCGAAATAATTATTTGAAAGAAGATCCATTTTCTGTTCCGGTTATTTATAGTGCAAAGGTAGTGAATTGTTTACGGGGTTTAATTTAATATAACGCCGTTTTTTGATTTGTTAAATTTAGTGCACAGTTTCTATAAAATTCAGGAATGCAAATATGCACCGAATGGTCTCATACAGTTTGGAATCCGCAATAAATTATGTTCCGAAACACTGAACATAATCAATGAGGGTGCCCCAAAACCGTCGCTTCCAGCGTTGGATTTAAAAAAATGACTTTGAGGCAGCCTCTTAAAGCAAATCGGATGAGCACCGACAAGACAATTGAGTAGAATTAACCT
The DNA here is from genome assembly GCA_964422335.1 of uncultured Mariniphaga sp. Taxonomy (GTDB): domain Bacteria; phylum Bacteroidota; class Bacteroidia; order Bacteroidales; family Prolixibacteraceae; genus CAYRBS01. The sequence continues at coordinate 3,352 of CAYRBS010000238.1, forward strand.
TTTTATGAATAATTAAGCCAGCAAACCGGTTTCCATCAGGAAGCTAAAATCATCTCCTGCAGCAAGCTCCACCGGTTTTTCCCCTTTTTTAAAAATACGGCACATCCTGTCGCCGATAAAATCCATCTTTTCATCCTCCACTTTCAGCATGGTCCCTTCGCGCAGTCCGGCCACATAAATTTCAGGGTTCAGTTCAATAAATTCTTCAATGCGCTGCTCGCGGGTTTCCCCTGCATGCCCCCGTGAACCGGGATCGAGGTAATGCGGATTAATCTGGAACGGAACAAGGCTAATGCATTCAAAACCCCTGGGTTCAACAATTGGCATATCGTTGGTGGTACGCAGGGTGGGACAGGCAATGTTGGCACCGGCGCTCCAGCCAATATATGGTGTACCGGTAAACGCCTTCTCGCGGATGGGGTTCATCAGTTTTTTATCGTGCAGCTTCCGTACCAACTGCCATGTGTTACCGCCACCTACCACGATTGCCTCTGCTTCTTCAATAGCTTTTACCGGATCGGAAAAAGTGTGGATGCCCACTATGTGGTGTCCTATTTCTGCAAAACGTTCTTCCACTTTCGTACAATATTCATCGTACGAAAAAGTAACGGCTGCATAAGGAATAAAAAGGGCGGTTACCGGCTTTTCTCCCAGGAATTTCTGAATTTCATGTTTTGGGTAGTCCAGGAACGGTTCCCCTGCCATAGTTGAATTGCTTATCAATAAGAGTTTCATTTTGCTACAGTTTTATTTTATCTGCAATTACCGAAATCTTACAGATTTATGCAATGATAAATATTGGGTTTTGTGATTTTTAGAACAATAAAAAACCACACCTCATCGTCATTTCCCACGAAGCGATTCCCATGGAAGAAATCCGGTATTCCGGGTGAGTTATCTATGACTTTGAAACAGATTACTCATCCTGGGTCTTGCCATTGACAGATTTATTTTTTTGTGTCATTTCGACGAGGTTGCGAGGAGAAAT
>CAYRBS010000239.1:0-4289 GCA_964422335.1 uncultured Mariniphaga sp.
TAATTTACCGTATCACATCGCCGAAAAACACCCCATTCATAAATAACTTGTTGGTTCCCATCCATATTCCCCTGAAAGCCATGCTTTCGTGGTAGCTGATGAGTTTGCCGCTGCCAACCGACTGAACAGAAACTAACGGTGCATTTTTTATCCTTTCCACATTTTGGGTTGAAACATATCCGCTTATGTAGGGTTCTTCGGAAAAACGCACGGGTTCAGGGTACCTTGATTTCAGTGGTTCAGCCACCGAATTTCCGGTTTTAAAAACGGACAATTCTTTTTGCAGGTACCCGTAGCAAAGCGGGTGGGTAATGTCCATTTCGGCGTTAAAAATAGCGCCACCAATGGCATCCAGGCTGTTTATCCTGCTTCGGTTGGCGTAATTTACCTGGAGGGTGGAATCGGGTTCAACGCCTTTTTTGAACTTCGTTTTGCCCAGTTCGTTTTTGGTGGCCCAGGTTGCGGCATTTTTTATGGTAATTAAAGTTCCGCCTTGCTCTGTCCATCTTTTTATTTTGTTGACCGCGTTGCTGCTTAGTTCCCTGTACGATCCCGGTGGCATAATAAGCGCGGTGTACCGGTTTAAGTCGATGCTTCCCAGTCCGCTGCTTTCTGCCAGGGTAACAGGAACCTGGTGCCGCTGGTCGAAAAGGTGCCAGATTTCGCCGGCATCGCGGCTGCCGATTCCCCTGCCAACCAACATTAAAACTTCGGGTTTTTTCAGGGAAACAAAGCGGTTGCTCCCGGCATCAATCCCTTTGGATGAAAGGCCGCTTTCAAGTCCGTAAAAATCAAGTCCGGTGCTTTTTGCAAGATTCGATACCAGTTGAAAAACCTGGTCTTCATTTAATTCCTGGCCGCTTACAGGAATTAAAATAGTTCCGTAAGTGAAGTTTTCTTCTTTCCCGTTTATGTTGAAACTAAATTCATCGGTGGCCACTTTGGTAATTAATCCCTCTTTTTGCAACTGATACAGCGCTTTGGGTGACGAATATTCGTTCCACCTGAAAAGATACGCCAGCGGGCTTTTGCCACCCACTACTTTGCCTTCGGGTTTTTCGGATTTCACCGGATTATCAGATATATCAAGGTTTTTGAGCGAATTTATTTTGGCAAAAGGAAGGTTAAAAGCGTAAGGCAGTGTCCAGGTTGACACATCGTAGAAAGAGCTGTCGGCAAACGAAGTGGTTTCTTCAAAAATACTTTTTATTAACCGGTACTGGGGTTGGGCAGTGGGCACAACAAAACTGGTTCCGGGAGCGAATTTCTTGTCCTCCGTTGTGGTGGCTTTTTCGTTGGCATAAACTTTTACCTGGTGCTGGTTCAGCAGTTCAACAAACATCCGGGTCAGCTCCCGGTTCTTTTCATTTCCGAAAACATAGGCTTTTATTGCATCTTCTGCGGCCATTTCCAGGGCTTCGGAATAAAACTCTTTTTGAAACTGAAGCAGTTCATTTTTCAAATCCATTGCCGATTCCAGTGTGGAAAGGGTGACGGTAAACTGGTTTTTTATCCCGAAAGCCAGTTTTTTGACCCCGTTGGGCGTTTCGCGGATCCTTCCTCTGAAACCGGCCTGTTCAAACAGTATTCCCACGCTGGCATTCACATCGGGGTAGGAAGATCCTTTCCCATAATAATAATCATCGAATTGTTCTTCTTTAAAATAAGAAGAACCGATTTCATCGAGAAACCGGGCGTGGTATTTGGCTATTTCGTTGGTTAAACGGTAATTTTCTTCCGGGGTGAGCGGATTGTTGCGGCTGGGTATCCCCGGCTGAAAAAAGAACGTGGAGTTGGCGCCCATTTCATGATGGTCGGTATAAATATTGGGTTTCCATTCGTGAAATTTAGCCACCCTGCCCCGGCTTTCGGGATGTACCAGCAGCAGGTAATCGCGGTTTAAATCGAACCAGTAATGGTTGGTTCGTCCGCCGGGCCATACCTCACGGAACTGGCGCGAGTCAGGGTTAGGAACATCGGTGATGCTCTGGTGCATGTTGGCCCAGGTACTGTGGCGGGTAAATCCGTCGGGGTTTAGACTGGGGTCAACCAGGATGATTGTGTTCTCCAGCAGTTGGTCTATTTTTTGGCCCTTTGCAGCCGCCAGGTAGTAGGCCGTAAGGAGGGATGAATTGGTGGCACTCGATTCGTTGCCGTGAACGCCGTAACTTAACGTGACTACAAGTGGCACATTTTCAACCGGAATTTCCTCCCCGGGATCGGAAAATTTCACATGCAGCTCCTTCAATTCATCGAGCTTCCTGTGGTTTTCCTCCGAAGTGAAAACAGCATGCACCAGCGGGCGGTTTTCGTGCGAACGCGCGTATTCCTCCAAAATGGCCCTTCCTGAAATCCTTGAAATTTCATTGAAATAAGCAAGCACCTGGTCGTGAGAAAGGTGCCATTCTCCCATTTGCTGATTGAAATATTGTTCGGGGGTGGGAATATTTTCATCGTAGGTTACATCCTGCGGCAAAAAATAATCCATCGGCTCCTGTGCGAACAGGTTGCTAAAAATTAAAACGAGGGCAATAAGGTGAACGGCAATTTTTTTCATTTGTAAATGGTACTAATAAATGGACTTGCAAAAATCTTTTTAAAAAAGTTCCCCGAATATTGGAAAAAAAGCGGGGGTTTCAAAGCCCGAAGTTATATTTTTCATTTTCAGCAACGCAACCCTTCAATCCCAGTTTGCATCTATTCTAAAAATTACCAGCTACCATGAAAAAATTCAGTCTGTTTTTATTTGCGTTTCTTTTTACCATTTCTGTTTTCGCACAAAGCGAAAAAGGGGTTGTTTACCTGAAAAACGGAACCATTCTGAAAGGGAAATTTCAGTACGATGATTCCGGAAAATTGCGTATAGAATCAGCCGGGAATATTTGGGTTTTCGATGCGGCTGAGATCGACAGCGTGGCCGGACGACGGGCCCAATTAGATAATTTCCGGCAGCATTCACGGTTTTTTTATCGTGCCGAGGCAGGGGTCCTTGCCGGAAATTCGCAGAATAGCCAATCGGCGCCACTTAGTTTTACCGGAACGGTGAATTACACGGTAACTCCACAGTTTTCTTTGGGGGCCGGCGCCGGTGCCGAATTTTTAAAAGAGTCGTATCTGCCGGCATTTTTAAACTTGGAATACAAGTTCAGGAATACAACTTCTTCGCCCTATGTTTTCATGAAAGCCGGTTACCAGGTGCCATTGGAAGAATCGCGGGAGATTTACTACGATGTTTGGCCTGCCTGGAGAAGCAGCAGTAGTATTTGGCCAGGCCCCACACCCAGTAACGAACCCCTCGATCCCAAAGGCGGAGTGCTGGTGAACCCGGGGATTGGTTATTCGCATCTGTTCTCTCCCGGATTTGGCATGTCGCTGGCTTTTGGCTATCAGTTTCACCGGCTGCACTACAAAGGCGAAAATGATTATGGCCTCGATATCGACTACAACCGGCTTACCGTTAAAATTGGATTTATCTTCAACTAAAAATTGCTTATCATGAAAACAATCAGAAATATATTTACACTTTTTATTTTGACGGCGTTATTCAGTTCGTGTATGGATGAATACACCGAAGTTTTTACCGCCAATTCGCCCGTTTACATGAGTTACGAAGATTTGCGCGAAGCAGTGAAGTTGAAAGTTTCGCGGGATCTTGAAAATCCGGGGAAAATCTATTTCAAAGACGGGTATATTTTTATAAATGAAGAGTTGAAAGGTATCCACATTATTGACAACCGTACCCCTGAAAATCCGGATAATATCGGATTTATTGAAGTGCCGGGGAACGTGGATATTGCCATTAAAAACGACATTTTATATGCCGACAGTTTCATCGACCTGGTGGCCATCGATATTTCGGATGTGAACAACCCGCAGGAAGTGGACCGCGTGGAAGATATTTTTCCGTACACCACGCCGCCACCTGCCAACGAAGACTACCGCCTGGCCAAAGTGGATGAGGAAAAGGGCGTGGTGATCGACTGGGAAATTAAAAAAGTGCGGCAGGAGATGGAATACCACTATTATCCGGTCTATTACTTTGGAAAAGCTGAATTTTCCATGAACGATGCCGCAACCGGCGGGCGGGCCCAGCAATCGGGAAGTACGTTTGGCATTGGCGGTTCCATGGCGCGTTTCGGGCTGTACAACGATTACCTGTATGCAGTGGACCATTCAACGCTGTACATGTTCGATGTGAAAGACGACAGCAGTCCGCACAGCATCGGCAACCAGAATGTAGGCTGGGATGTGGAAACCATGTTTATTTACGACGGACACATGTTTTTCGG
>CAYRBS010000240.1:0-4250 GCA_964422335.1 uncultured Mariniphaga sp.
TAAAAGGAACAAACGGTTGTCAGTCCGCATTTTTCACATTTCGGTTTCCGGGCCAGGCAAACATACCGGCCGTGCAAAATGAGCCAGTGATGCGCCTTGGGAACCAATGCTTCCGGAATGTATTTCATCAGCTGCATTTCGGTGGCCAGCGGGGTTTTTGCATTGGTTGTCAGTCCTAATCGGGCTGCTACCCTGAATACGTGGGTGTCAACAGCCAGTGTTGGTTTGTTGTAAACCACCGATGCAATTACGTTGGCCGTTTTCCGTCCCACCCCCGGCAACTTTTGTAAATCGTCCACATCGTCCGGTACCTGCCCGTCAAAAAGTTCGGTTAGTTTTTGAGCCATCCCCACCAAATGTTTCGATTTATTGTTGGGGTACGAACAGCTTTTTATGTATTCAAAAATTTCAGCAGGTTCGGCTTTCGCCATTTTTTGGGGCGTGGGATAACGTTGCAGCAGTTCAGGGGTAATCTGGTTCACCCGCTTGTCGGTACATTGCGCCGAAAGGATTACAGCCACAATCAGGTGAAAAGGATTTTGGTATGTGAGTTCTGTTTCGGCTACCGGCATGGTTTCCTCAAAATACCGGATAACCTTTTCAAACAATTCTTTTTTCCGCATAGAAATTTCTTTCTGCCAAAAATAAACGAATTTTTTAGTAAAAGTGTAACAAAATACTGGATGGGACAGTCTAATAGACGTTGTTACTTGATAACTGTTTCTCTCCCCACTTAGAAATGGTTTTAAATTAGCAATTAAACAGACTATGAAAAGCCGGTATTGACCGGCTTTTTTGATCGCATTTGCTACTTTTGTAAAAATTTTTTACATGAGACCATTTATTCAGGCTGAAAATCTTTCGAAACGCTGGGGAGAGCTGATGTTGTTTGAGAATATTTCGTTTACCGTTTCGGAAGGACAAAAGGTGGCGCTGATTGCCCGCAACGGAACGGGTAAGTCAACACTGCTGGATATGCTGGCCGGAAAAGAAACCCCGGACAGTGGAATAATTACGGTTACCAACGATATTAAAATAGGTTATTTTGAACAAATTCCGAAACTGGATCCGGAGCATACAGTGATGGAAGAGGTTTTTGAATCGGATAGCGAAAAACTCCGGACAGTAAAAGAATTTGAACTGGCTGTAGCTCATAATAATCAGCAGGAAATTACTGAAATTTCGGCCAAAATGGATGAGTTGGCTGCCTGGGATATGGAAGTGGAGATTAAACAGGTGCTTTCACAGTTGAAAATCGATAACCTGGAACAGCCGGTCGGGCAACTTTCCGGGGGGCAGCAAAAACGGCTGGCGCTGGCAAAAGTACTGGTACATAACCCCGACCTGCTGATACTGGATGAACCCACCAACCACCTCGACCTGGAGATGATTGAATGGCTGGAGGTTTTTCTTGGCAAAACGAAATCTACATTGCTTATGGTTACCCACGATCGTTATTTTCTCGATCGCGTTTGTAACGAAATTATTGAAATGGAGGATAACCAGATTTACCGGTACCAGGGCAATTATTCCTATTTTCTGCAAAAACGAAACGAACGGATTGAAATGCAGCAGGCATCGGTTGCGAAAGCAAAAAACCTGTTGCGCACTGAGCTGGAGTGGATGCGCCGTATGCCCAAAGCCCGGAGTCATAAAGCAAAATACCGGGTTGATTCTTTTTATGAAATCCAGGATAAAGCCAGCCAGAAACTGGGAGAGGAAAGCATTGACCTCAGTGTGAAATCGGCCCGGTTGGGTAAAAAAATTGTGGAGATTGAAAATCTTTCCAAATCCTTTCCCGGGGTTCGGCTGGTGAAGGATTTTTCCTATAAATTTTCCCGGTTCGAAAAAGTTGGCATTGTGGGAAAAAACGGCACGGGGAAAACCACCTTTCTGAACCTGATTACCGGCGATTTTCCTCCCGATAGCGGGAAAATTGAGATTGGACAAACCATTAAATTTGGTTATTACCGGCAGGACGGAATCGCTTTCAACCCAAAGGAACGGGTAATAGATGCCGTGAATAAAATTGCCGAATACATCATTTTTGAAGATGGTTCGCGTATGAGCAGTTCGCAACTGCTTACCCGGTTTTTATTTCCTCCCGAAACGCAATATAACTATATTGAAAAACTGAGCGGTGGCGAACAACGCAGGCTTTATTTGTGTACGGTGCTGATACGAAATCCCAATTTCCTGATTTTGGATGAACCCACCAATGATCTCGATATATTGACACTGAATGTGCTGGAAGATTACCTGAAGGCCTTCCAGGGGTGTGTGGTAGTGGTTTCCCACGATCGGTTTTTTATGGATAAGATTGTGGACCACCTTTTTGTTTTCGAAGGGAACGGGGTGATTACCGATTTCCCGGGAAGTTATACCGTTTACCGAAATCAACTGGAAAATAAAACCCGGCAGGAAACCGCTAAAAAGCCGAAAAAAAGTGCTGCGGGAAAAGATAAAAAATCGGATGCATCCGCCCGGGTGCCGGACGATACGAAAAAGAAACTTTCGTTTAAAGAAAAACGGGAAATGGAGTTGCTGGAAGAGGAGATGGAGCAGCTGGAACAGCAAAAGGAACAGCTGGAAAATGCCCTCAATTCCGGAACCCTCGACCACGGAGAACTGCACGAAAAATCAGAGGAACTTGTAAGTATTAAGTCGCTCCTTGACGAAAAGGAATTGCGTTGGCTGGAATTAAGCGAACGCGCCTGAAGTTTTAAATATCTTCAAAGTCGATGTCGGTGAAATCCTTCTTTTTCCCCTCCCCGTTTGTTTCAACCGGAACTTCTTCTTTTTCCGCTTCATTGTCGGTTTCTGCCTTATCATTGGCTTCGGGTTCAGCCGCAGCCGATTCCACAGCATCTGTCTTAGGTTCTGCCTTTGCTTCAGCCGCAGGTTCAGCTTTAGGTTCCGCCCGGTCTGATTTTAATTCAGGCTGGTTTTCCTGAATAAAACCGATAACGTCTTCCAGGGTTTGGGCAAATTTGTGGAAATCTTCGGGATAAAGAAATACCTTGTGTTTTTCGTAATGGAATTTTCCGTTATCGAAAAATTTCTTTTTGCTTTCGGTAATGGTTAAATAGTACTCATCATTCCGGGTACTTTTTACGTCGAAAAAGTAGGTTCTTTTTCCTGCCCTGATGACTTGTGAATGAATTTCCTGCCTGTTTCTTTCTGCCGGATTTTTTCCTTCTGCCTTGTTGTCAGTGTTTTCCATTCTTTTGATTTTTTTAGTTTTTCTGGTTAGGGTTCAAAAATAGAAAAATAATTGGATTTTAGCTATTTATAAATTTCTTTTGATGCGGCCAGTAATGTATTGTACAACAGGGAAACACGTGTCATGGGACCTACGCCGCCCGGCACGGGGGTTATGTAGGAACATTTAGGCGCCACTTCGTCGAATGCCACGTCGCCTTTCAATTTCCATCCCGATTTGGTTTTGTCCGATTTTTCGCGGGTGGTGCCCACATCAATAACCACAGCTCCTTCTTTTACCATGTTCCCTTTTACAAACTCCGGCACACCAATGGCGGCCACAAGTATATCGGCGCTGCGGCAAATTTCTTCCAGGTTTTTTGTGCGGCTGTGGGCAACCGTTACCGTGGCGTTTATTGCTTTTTGCGACATCAGGATGCTCAGGGGGCGGCCAACAATATTACTCCGGCCAACTATCACACAGTTTTTGCCGCTGGTTTCAATTTGGTAGCGTTTTAAAAGTTCTACAATTCCAAAAGGGGTTGCCGACACAAACGAAGGCAATCCGATAACCATGCGTCCAAGATTTTCAGGGTGAAATCCGTCCACATCCTTTTTGGGGTCGATGGTTTCTATCACTTTTTGGTCGGAAATATGTTTTGGCAAGGGCAATTGTACAATAAAACCATCTACATCCGGGTCCGTATTTAACTCCTTCACCTTTGAAAGTAATTCTTCTTCCGTAACATCCTCCTCGTAGCGGATAAGGGAAGATTTGAACCCAACCGCTTCGCAGTCTTTTATTTTATAGGCAACATAGGTTTCGCTGCCTCCGTCGTGCCCCACTAAAATGGCAGCCAGATGCGGTGTTTTTTCGCCGCGTTTTATCATTTCAGTAACTTTTGCAGCAATTTCCTGTTTCATCTCTGCTGCTACCTTTTTGCCGTCAATCAAATTCATTTATTTAGTTTTTTAGATATTTCTATAAGGTTCATTCAAAAAACATGATCTAACTACCGATCGTAAAAATTTTATATCTGTCATTTCGA
>CAYRBS010000241.1:0-4206 GCA_964422335.1 uncultured Mariniphaga sp.
CAGACGCGGATCGTATTTTGAATTTTCACCGTCGAGTGTGAGGGTTTGGTGCACTTTGGTCTGCCGGAACCACGCCCTTCCTTCCGGGTCTCCGCTGTAAATGTAACTCCCCGCATCGGGCATCAGGTTTCTGCCGCCGGCGTATAAATCGAACGTTCCGTTATCGGGTTGGCAATGGCCGCCTCCGTCGGGGCCACATTTCAGGGCCAGGCAAATGGCGTCTTCATCCCAGCTGCTCCGCATGGAATAAAGACCGCTAACCGGCAACGACCACGCGGTAGAATCCGGACGGGTTCCTTCTTTTCCGCCGGTAGCAAGAAATAAAAAATCGTCGCGGCCGAAAAATTCAGCCCACTTTTGAAACCGGTTTTTGTATTGTCCCGGCGAACCTTCCCAGGCATCGCCAAATTGTACGTTGGTCCCATTGGGAAGCCCCAGTTTCATTGGTACTTCGCACATTTTTTCAATTCGTTCAAGATACGACGCGGGAAAAGCATCCTCAATTCCGTTCATTTTGGCCAGTTCGTAGGTGCGCAAAAACCAATTGATGCACCCCATGTGATATCCTATGGCCAGTTCACGCTGATGCCCATCGGGGTAAACCTGGATGTTTATTTCGTTGTTCAGGCGTTGGAAAGCTTCTTCGCGCCATTTTGCGGCATCTTCAAATTCAGGAAAGGTCAGGGCAATAAACGCCATTCCTTCGGCTTCCATCAATCCCCAGTTGCTCCGGGAGGTATATTTTGTCATTAAATACTCCGCATGGTCGTAACAGCTGTTTAAAAACGCCACCATCACTTCGGGGGTAAATGACGGGGAGTCGATAAAACGCTGAAACAATCCGGCCCAGCGATAACCGCGGATTCCGGCTTCGATGGAGCGCCAGGCGTATTTATGTTCTTCATCGTTGGGATTTTTGCGTGTCCAGTCAATCAGTTGCTCCCCCCATGCTTTGGCATATTTTTCATCGCCGGTATGCCAGTAAACTTTTCCCATGGCATCCCAGAAGCTCATCCGGTTGAGCTGCCACACCCATTCGTTATCGGGCACAGGCCGTGTGCTCCAGTCGATGTCATCGCCACAAAAATGCGGCGGGTAGGACGGCTGCCCCACAAAAATGTGTTCCAGGGCGTTGTTGGCTGTTTCAAAATCTTTTTCACTGGCAATATTGCCCAACGCAGCCGGTTTTGAATTCCTTTCGATGGGATGTTTTACCGACTTTCTTTGCCGGTAATATTCCAGCAACTCTTTTGCTGCCTGTTCGGGTTTATCAACAGATTGCTTTACTTTTTCCAACCCTTTTCCCGACAAATCGATTCTTGAAAGCAATGTTTCAGCATCGGAAGAAAAGTCAGCAGGCTGCGCGTTTCCCGTTTCAATAAAAAAGCAACATAATAAAATAAAAAATGGTAATTTCCCTAAATGAGGAGCGCGGGGGAATAAAACCTTGCGGTGATAAAATTCAATAAACAAACCCATGATTCCTATTTAAGCGTTTTTACCTTTATTCCCCTCAAGTCAAGAGCAACCGGATTGGTGCTCAAAATGCTGTACTCGTTGTCTTCGCCAATCAGTAGCTTCGCGGATGCTTTCCCCTCAATCGTATTGATGGAGGCATCGCCCCAGGAAATGTGGCTTCCTTCTCCCAAATAAAGATGTTCCAGTTCCCCTTCGCTGTCGAGGGAAATAATACCGAAATGGCCGGCGAATTCCATTTCTTCATTCCCTATCCGTTTTCCGGCCTCATTTCCCTGAAATATACGTTGTTCAGAACCATCCTCATGTACAACGCGGATAACCGTGTTATCTTTGCTGCACAGGCCTGGTATTTTTTCAACAGTTTTTATTGAATGATTGTTTCCGGCGCCATAAGGCTCGAAAATTACAACAAAAGGATCGGACCAGGCTTCCTTCTCGCTGCGAATCGTAAACAGCGGTAATTTCTTCCCGCGATACTGTTCACCTGCCGTTTTTACCGGGAGTGATTTTGCGCGGTAAAACGTTTTTCCTGACGAAGCAGGCATTAAAACCTTCATGAAAATATCCTCTCCCCCGGTGTTTTTGGCAGAAAACAAACCTTTCAGGTTCCCGGTATGATTTTCCATTTTTTCCACATCGGAAAAAAATCTGAACCCGGGATAGTCGTCTCCAACAAGCGGGTATTCGGTTGGCTGCATCTCAATGGGCTGATCATCATCATTTAAAAACTGAAATTGCTCACCAATATTATGATAAACATAATCGTTGACCTCTTTGTTATCCGAGCGGTAAATATCCACGTAATATCCGGAATTATCGGAAGTTCGGATGATGGCCATGGTCCGCAGCTGGTTTGTTTCGGTAGAAATATCGAGATACCGGGTATCGGTAAAAGAATAGAAAGGAGAAACGGCATCTTCTCCGGGCATGGGTTCCATGGCAGCCAGTTCCACCTGACCGATATTTTTTTTGCCGGCACTGCCGCTGAAAGGCACCGAACTGGAAGATCCCCCGGAAACTACTGTATTATGTGCGGCCCATTGGCTGAAATAGTTCTGATGCAAAGGATGTTCATAATTCGGACCGGTTCCTGCATCTATGCCCATAATTTCGCCCCCACCAAACAATTCCATAGCCATGCCGTTGCAGTGGTTGTGGTTGTAACTTGCTCCCTGTACGCCATACATCAATCCATGTTTTGGATCCATGCCGTTACGCTGCAGGTAAAAACGTCCAAAATCAAGTTCTCCGCTTCGGGGCCAATAATACGATACATCCATGGTTTCGGGAAATTCGGGCAGATAGGTAAGCAACCCGTAAATTCCCGACTTACTGCGATCGTAGTTATTCCTTTTAATCAGGATATCCATGGCAGACATCATCCCGTGCACCTCAATTCTGTCGTATTTATGCGCTATGGCAATCCCGGCTTCCAGTGTTTCCGGGCTTTGCGATGCCCTTCCCGTATCTCCAAATGCCGAAACAAGAAGATTGGGGAATGAATATTTTAACATGGCATAGGTTGCTTCAAAAAGTTCCGGGAATTGCTGAAAAACATCGTACCCGTTTTTTTCAAGCGCCATAGCGGCTTTCACGAGGTTTGAAACCGGAAAGTTATGGTAACCGCCGGGTTCTTTCCAGTGCCCGTCGGGGGTGAGCCAGTCTTCCACCGTTGAGGCCAGGCTCAAATGGCCGCAGGAACCATCGATGGTATCTTTTTCAAGCACAAATTGCAGGTAATAATCCCTTTTTTCGGTATCCTCGAGGCTTAATGCAGCATATACCAGGGTGGAACTCACCGCTGCATACCAGTTATTATTCCAGAAACCCCGGAATGTAAGCGTGGAAGCAAATTTCTCAAATACATTCTGGTAATATTTTAAATCGTATCCCTGCTTTTCCATATAAGGTTGAACAAAATCATACGCAAGGATTAAACTTTGGTACCGGTTGTCGCCCAGGGTTTGTATATCTAAAAATCCGGTACGGCAGGCGCCCACAATGGGTTCCTGGTAATATGCCCCCCTGGCCCACTGGTCGAGTATATCGGCGGCAAAACGGGCATATTTTTCATCGCCTTCCAGCCAGTAGATAACCGCAGCGCTTAATGCCAGGTTGTTAATTTCGCCGTTAATTTGCGATACAAATTGCTGGGGGTCAATTAAATCTTTTTCATTGGTTTCCGGGTTCAGTGCCCGGATTTTGGTAGCGGTATCGTTTGGTACCAGCTCTTCAATTGATGGCCGTACATACGGACTGCCTTCTTCGGTAACGGGGGATCTTTTGTGAGTGGAGACCCTGACAGTTGGTACGGGGGCATCTCCGGAGTAATCAACCAGATAATGGCCGTTCCCATTATCATACGCATGGGTGTATCGTTTCCCTTCCACCCGGTTCATCAGGTAGCGACTTAATATCCAATCGGGATCGGACTGGTGCCTTTCCACATAGGGAGTTACATTTTTGAATTGCCTGTCAAATATTTTTTGTGCCCATTCATGGCCATCCATTTTTTGAATGATGGCCTGTTTTTCATCATTATTTACCAGAATATGGGGGTAACCGGACTGACTAAAACCATGGAGGGTAAAAATAGTAAGGAGCAGGACAAAAAAAATACGTTGCTTATACATTACCTGATAGTTTTATTGCCAGTTTATACTTTCATTTCCCGGCCGATAGCCTTTACCTGTTCCCGGGTGAAGCTCCAAACCAGGTATTCATAAA
>CAYRBS010000242.1:0-2425 GCA_964422335.1 uncultured Mariniphaga sp.
GAAAGCGGAAATGTCGGCCGGGTTTCTTCTTTAGTGCATGACGATAAAACGAACATCGTTATGCCTAAGCAGATTAATACTAAAAATTGCAGCTTTCGTTTCATTGTTAGAATTATTGGTTATAAAAGATTTCTTATATAAAATTACGGATATTTTTACAGAATAATATTAAATAACTTCCTGTTTTTTAGTTTATAATGTTAGATGCATTATTGTTTTTTACAGAATTTTATTTTCATCGGTAACAAACATCCGCGTACTTTTTGAATAAATGTCCCCATTTGTATCGGGATACAGGAGGTCGATATAAAAAGCACGAAATCCAGCATCAGGATAAGAGATATTCACCTGAATTTCACTTCCGTTTTCGTGTGTTATGGTTTTGCTGGTAAATTCATTGTCCCTGAAATCACGGTCGTCAGAGTTTGAAGTCCATAAAACCACACCGGCAAGTTGTTCCGGCGATGTTTTCACTTTGAGGGTGATTTCTTCGCCGTTTTCCTCTGTTTCCCAGTTGCAAACCGGATAGGGTTGCTTGTTCAGTGTTTCGCCCCAAAAAGCGCTTAAAGCCTGAATGGCCTGTTTTTTATCGCCCAACCCGTGCCCGGCATTCGGGACATAGTGGAGATAATTTTCACCCGGGAGCTGGTTGAAATAATGTTTGATGGCATCAACAGGCCAGTATTCGTCGTTGGTTCCATTAAAAATGAATTTGGGCATGGTCAGTTTCTCGCGGTAGGAGAAGGGATCAATCATGGCAGTAAGTTCTTCGCCGTCAGGGGTATTTACGTCCTGGGCAATTCCCAGTTTTACGTAATCTTCAATTTGAATGCTGTAATCCCCCCAGGCCTGAACGTGATAATCAATGCTTTCAGGCATGTTCAGCATGTCGATCACCATGGGTGCAATGGCCTCTACCCTGGAATCGCTGGCGCCTGTGAGCCATGTGGTCCACCCGCGTTTTGAACCACCCGATACCACAAACCTGTTGATTGTATGTTCCAGCGTTTCTTTTGAAAATGCCTGTACGGCATCCATCGCGCGCACGGCGCTTTTTACCATGGGAAACAGCAACGGCCAGGTAAAATCTTTATCTTCCCTGTAGTTGTGCAGGGTAAATGAAATAAGCTCATCTTCGGTGAGGTCGTTGTACAACGGTTGGTTCGGCACCTGGAAAAGAACTGCAACAATTGCTTTGTTTTTTTGTGCGATGAATTCCATCATTTGAATATTCCCATCGTCTTTCTTTTTCCAGTTGGGCATTTCATCTTTATTACTGCCCCCGGTTATAAAAAGCAACGCTCCGTCATGATTGATTTCATCTGGTACAACAATCGAAAGCTGGTGCCTCCAGGTGTACTCCCTCCACTTTTGCGAAGTGACAAGCAGATTGTAGATCGTCAAACCGTTTTGTTCAAACGATTCATGTAGTTCCCAATGGAGCGACTTGTCGTTGTTTTCAAGGTAAGATTGTAATGCAGTTTCAGGCGTTATTTCCTGTTTTTGCGCGCAGGCAAATAAAAGGAATAAAAAGAGCCATACAATTCCTGCTGTTTTTATAGTTCTGTTCATCGTGGTAAGTTTTAAGCTTTTAAAGGTTTATTCTGAATGTTGAAGTTTTCACAGGATCAACTCGAGGCATTTGAGCCAGAAAGAATTATAATGTTTCCAGTAAACAAAATTACATCCCCAGTGGGGGGCGGGATCAGACATGTAAGCCAGTACTTTGCCTTTTCCGGATTCACCATAAACCAAAAGCGGGTCGTTTGTCTCTTTGATCCGGATAATGGTGTCGAACCCTTCGCGCTCTTTGGTTTGGTTGTATCCGAGGATGGGTGGCATTTCGTTTAATTTAACTTCGCCAAAGAAGTTTTGCCATTTTGAATCGGCTGTCGGGTAAAAACCTTCTGTACTTTCCACCAGGTCATCGGTTTGCAGGCATTCAACCGGAATAATTTCTTTCAGCCGGGTACGCCCCCAGCCGCCTTTGCCGATTTCGCCGGAAAAAGAAAGCCAGCCGCCCATAAACATGACGCTTTTGCCGCTTTTCACCCAGTCAACTGTTAACCGGGTCCGGTCGGGCTGGGTTAAAATGCCTTTCCCCATTTTTTCGCGATCGAAAAAGTTGGGGGCCAGTTGAAAGTTTTTGGCCTCAATGTCGCTGAAAACCACCACGTCAAATTCTTCCAGTACTTTCTCATATTCACCCGGGCCCATTTTGTAAAAATCCCAGGCAGGCACCGATTTTACATAATGTTCATCCGACGACTGAAAGGCATTCATTAACCATTCGCCATAATTAAAAATGTCTAACCCCTTGTATTCATAATTAAAGGGGGATTCTGCAAAAACAGGTCCCATTAATACTGCCCAATCGCCAACATAATAAATTTTTGCCATAATTTTTTAAATAAATTTTAGTGGA
>CAYRBS010000242.1:2525-4197 GCA_964422335.1 uncultured Mariniphaga sp.
AGTTAGTAACCAAATTTACCCAGAAACGGGGTGTTTTGCTTGTTGAAAATTGGTTATTTTACATGGAATTTTAACCTCAATTTGGGTGATTGTATTTTATATTTCTTATTGAGGTTAAAAAGTGAGAATGTTTTCGGTTTTTAGCACCGGCATTTCATTTAAATCCTGCATGGCATTAATCAATCCTGCTTGTTGGAAGTTGGGGATGTCAGAAAGCGTAATCCGGCATTCAGAAATTTTTCCTTCGTGAAGCAGCCTGGCCCGCTGGGTTCCCGGCAAAAGGGGCGAGTCGGGTGTCCACCAGCGCTGCCCGTCGAAAAACACCACGTTGGCGGTAAAACTGTCTGTAATGCAGCCGTTTTTCACAATCAGGATGTCGTCGCAATCGCCGCGTTGTTCAAATAATTGTTCCAGTTTTTGTCGGTTGGTGAATTTAAAACGGTAGTCGATTTGATTGTCTTCCACCAGTTTCAGGCTGTGGATGGGGCGGTACCGGTGGGGCAGGAACTCAATTTTTTCAATGGTTTCTGCATAAATTACACGGCACCGGAACAAGCCGGTTTTACATTCCTCCGGAATTTTTATGATTTCGGCAAGGTCCATTTTTTCGGTTAGCCCAAAATATTCTTTCCTGACCTCGTTAAAACGAGCCTGGTGGTAACGGAGATTGAAGAGTGCTCCGTCCTTACATTTTATGGTTTCAAGCAATGGGGACATACACCTTTTTTATCATTTCTTCGTACTCGGTTTCGGCCCGGCTCATAAATGTAATGCCTCCGCCACTTTTGTAAACCAGTTGTCCGTGTTGGTTTTCAATAAACCGGATCAGCACGCAACTGTCCAGGTTGTTGCCGTCGAAAACCCCGAAAACCCCCGTGTAATAGCCTCTGTCGTAATTTTCTGCTTTACGGATGATTTCCACGGTTTTTTTCTTGGGCGCCCCCGATATGGAGCCTGCCGGAAGCATGGTGAACAGAATATCTCCTATTTTTGATGCATAGTTTTCAGGCAAATCGCCGGTGATTTTTGAACTTACCTGCCACAAATCTTTTTGGTTGGTATGAATCCGCTCCAGGTACCTGAATTTTTCCACCGTTACATTTTCTGCCACAAGGCTAAGGTCGTTGCGAATTAAATCGACGATTGTATTATGTTCGGCAAGCTCTTTGGAATCGGAAAGAATCAGGTCCTCCGCTTTTTCGGTTTCAGCATCGATGGTGCCTTTCATGGGAAACGATGCAATTTTACCGTTTTCAATTTTCACAAACGATTCGGGCGAAAAACAGACAAACCGGTTCTTCAGCAGCACTTTGTATGGCGCCGAACTGATTTGAAAAATTTCATCAAGTCCAAGGTTGGTTTCAACAGGGGTGGGTTGCGTAAAGTTTAACAGGTAAGTGTCGCCACTGTGGATGTGTTGCTGAACCAGGTTGAATCCTTTTTTGTAGGCTTCGAACGAAACGGGTTGCATTTTCCATTTTTCCAGTTTAGGGTGTCCGGGTGACTCAGGCAGGATGGAAAACAGAGGCGTTTGCCAGAAAATTTCTTCTTCCGTCCTTTCTTTAATGAATATTCGCGGATTATGCGCCTCAAAATCAATTAAAAAAGCAAATGGAATTCCCCGGCTGCCGAGCCGGTTCATCTGCTTTTTTATTTCTTCTGCTTTTTTCAT
>CAYRBS010000243.1:0-4161 GCA_964422335.1 uncultured Mariniphaga sp.
GACTCCCCTACCTCTTCTTCGAGCATGGGATTACCATAGTTAATATCGTGCCCTCTTTCAAAATCGTAGAGTGTAAGCATCCGCAAGCGGAAGTAAGCGACCCAGTAACTACGGATGGAATTAATATAGTCGCGTTTGGCTTTTTCACGTTCCTGCAGTGCGATGTTTAAATCGGTAATACTCAGCTCGCCGTTTTGAAATTTACGCAGTGCAATCTGGTATCCGTTTTCAGCCACTTTATCGGCCTCGTCAGCGGTTTTTAACTGATCGCGCAAAAGGCCAAACTGTTCTACCTGCACAATCACCTCGCGGTCGAACTCTTCAATGTCCTGGTTCACATTATAAATGGTAAGTTCCCGTTCCGATTCGGCCAGTTTAACCGTAGAAGCCGAGCGCCCCCAATCGAGAATAGGGATACTTAAAGAAACACGCAGCACCCGATCTTTCTCCGGTTGATCATAAATATCCATAAACTCCTCCGCACTGTTTGATAAACCAAAACTTCCCCTCAGAGTGGCGCTGAGCCCCGTACTGTTTTTGGCCTGGGCAAGCTCCCGGTCGGCATTTATCAGACGCCTTTGGTAGAGGCTGGTTTCACTTCGGTTTTCTTTGGCTTTGGCCAGCGCCAATTCCGGATCGATTTCAAAAAGATTAATGCCTAACGGAATGCTGAGATCGATTTCCCTTGACTGCTCCAGCCCCACGTATCTTTTTAATTCAAAATCGGCATTTTTCAGTTCCATACTTGCCTGGTTCAATGATTTTTGGGCATTCAACACCGAAAGTTCGATGCGGGAATAATCATTGTCCGAAATCTGTCCAAGTTCTTTTTTTGTCTGGGAAATTTTCAGGTTATCCTGACTGTTTTTCAGGTTGTTCTCGGCCAGTTTGTAGTTTGTTTGAACAGTTAAGTAAGTAAAATAACGATATGTTGCCCTGAGTGCAATTTCTTCGATCTGCTTCACGTAGCGTTTTTGAGCTTCATCGTAAATCATGGGTTCTGTTTTCCGGTACCATTTCATCCAGTTGTAGGCAAAAAGTGGTTGCGTAAAACCGATAACAAAAGGGCTCCCCGAATAACCAATTTCATTTTTGTTCAGGTTCCTGATACCATGCGCCGAGGTGCGGGCCCAAATACTGGTACCAATCTGCGGAATGGACTGGTTGAGCGAGAGGTTGGCCGAAGCGGCCAGGTTGGAAACCTGTTTAAATTCAATGCCGCCATCGGGTTGTGTAATTGGCTGGGTGGTGTGCGTATAGTTTGGCAGGTCACCACTCAGGGTCAGTTGCGGCCTGAAGCGTGTTTTAAAATTCCGGTAGCGCCAGTAATAATTTACATTTTGGTTTTGGATGTGTTTTGCCGAAGAAGATTGACTTACTGCCATATCGATAACATCTTCGAGCCCCAACTGGTATCCAATCGAATCTTCCTGACCAAACAGCGGGAATACGTTAATTATTAATCCCGTCAGGAATAATAAAGTTGCCTTTCTCATTTTTACGGGTTTAATGCTGGATTTCAATTTCATTCAAATTCCTGGAAGCATGTATGCCGGTGGTTATTACAATATCCCCTTCGTTCAAGCCCGAAATGATTTCGTAATAATCGTTCCCGGCAGTTCCCAGGGTGAATTCTTTTTTTATTGCTTTGTTGTCTTCAATCACAAACATTGACTGTACGTTACCTGATTCAAAGCCAGGTTGCTTTTTTATACGCAGGGCATCAGGCACAAAATTATTGATAATCTGAAGCTGGACCTGCTGATTGGCAATAAGCTTTGGATGACTGCTTTCTTTCAGGTGCACATTAAACTGCACTTTATTGTTTTCAACCATGGGGGTAATATTTCCGATGGTACCTTCAAGGTTTTCATTGTCAATTTCCACCAGTACCCTGTTGCCTGTTTTTATATTTTTGGCATGTTGCTCTTCAACAGAGCCTGTAATTTTAAAAGAAGAGAGGTTTGACATGCGAATCAGCAAATTGTCAGTACTCACCTTTTCGCCCACTTTGCCCGTAACAGAAAGAATAATACCGGAAGAGGGGGCCCTGATGGTCATTTCCTGAAGTAACCTTTTTCTTTCTTCCAGCTGTTTTTCCTGCATCCTGATTTGCAGCAGCAGCCCTTTTTCTTCGGCTTCAAGCTGTTTCAGGCGGATGGAATTTTTTTCCATCATCGTTTGCTGGTCTTTCTCGGCCAGTGTTATTTCCTGCTTGGTCTGGGAAATGCGTGCGGGGGAAATTCCGCCAACTTCAAGAAGTTGTTGCTGGTCGGCCAGTTGAGATTCAAGTGAAGTAATTCTGAGCTTTTTTACCTCTTCGTTGTAATCCAAATCAAGCTGGGTACTTCTTGCACTTAAGCGGGTGCGCTCCAGGTTATTCTGACTTACCTCCAGTTGATCGGTCAATCTTTCAATGTCATCTCTCACACCTTCTGTATTCAGCTGCATGATAACATCGCCCTTTTCAACCCGGCTGCCGGCTTCTGCCAATATAGACTCAATGACACCTGTACCCGGGCTAAGAATAAGGACTTCGCTTTCGGAATCAACTACGCCGGTGGCGCTTATCGACGACATTACTTCGCCCCGCCCGATTCTTTCAGTGGTATAACTTCCTTCTTTTAAGGTTTTCGGCACAAACACCCTTGAAAAGTAAACAGCTCCGGCAGCAATTATTATAAAGAATGCTACTATAATGAAAACCGGTAGCTTTATTTTGTTTCCCATTGGAAAAGATGGTTAAGGTTAATAAAAACAAACGGTTTATTTAACGCCCGGAAGCGTACACCGTTCACAAAAGCACAAAGGTAATAAAATACTTTTTTAAAAGAATCACAGAAGAAAGATCACCTTATTTTTTCATGGTAGAGCTGTTTTAGTTCCTGTAAATATTCGGCATCGATTTTATTGGAAAGTATCCGTACAATTTCATACAGTTTCCCATCTTTGTAAAACGAACCGCGCGCCGCATCAAACTCGTGGCCATCCCAGTTGTATTTTACATCCATGGTAACTTTCAGAAAAGCATCATATTTCAGGTATTTCGGAATTTCAATGTATCCAAAATCATGATCTTTGGCTTCTACATAAATACCCTCACCCCATCTTTCAAGGTTTAAAAATTTAACGATTTTAACTTCAGCCTCCAGCTTCCCCTTCAGTTTCTTGTTCATCAGAAAATGGATGCCCTGATTTTGATAGGCTTCCTGAATTTTTTCCACCAGGTCGAGTTCGGGAAGATGCCTTAAACGGATAACATTCAGCATTTCGGAACCGATAAACATGTATCCTTTCCCTGAATCGAAATTCCAGTCGTATTCTTTTTCAATATTTTGAGTGGCCCTTAAAACTTCCTCCAGAGGATATTGTTTGCTAAGCACCAGGTAAATGTAAAAAGGCCGGGCCGCTGTGGGAGTTTCGTGATAATAACCCGGGAACTGGTTCAACGACTCGAAAACAAGGCTTCCCGGCAATACTTTTTCTTCAATAGCAACAATGGTTACATGTTTTGTGAGGTTGGAGAAAACTTCCATTTTTTTGTTCTGTTCCATAATGTGGTATCTTTGGTTTTAATTTATGTAAACGAATGCCAAACAAAGTAGTTCATTTTAAAAGCATCGGCCCGGTTACTTTTTTTCGGAACCGGCGTTCGAAAAATATGAAAATTAGTGTAAAACCCGACAAATCGGTACTGATTTCTTTTCCTTTTTTTGTTTCTGAAAAGGAAGTGCTGGCATTTTTGACGCGTAACAAAGAATGGATACGCAGGCAACAGAAAAAAGCAGATGCCGGCCGAACAGCTTACAGCGAAGGGGCTGTAATAAAAACAAAACTTCATACCATTGAATTGTGCCGGGGCGAAACAGGGAAAGTGGAAACACACGAAAACGTGATTAAAATTTTCACCCCTGATTTTGAATCGGACAATACCCGCATTATTATTGAAGATATTTTAACCCAGGTTTACCGTTTTGAAGCCCGCCGGTTGTTGCCGCCCCGGTTGAACGAACTGGCACGGGAACATGGATTCACCTGCAATAAAGTAACAATCCGCAACAACAAACGCAATTGGGGAAGTTGTTCGTCGCGTAACAACATCAGCCTGAACCTGCAAATGATGAAACTGCCCGACCAACTCATCGACTACATTTTGCTGCA
>CAYRBS010000244.1:0-4070 GCA_964422335.1 uncultured Mariniphaga sp.
TTATGAGCCATGGTACATTCTTTTTAGTTATCCAACAATGTTTTCAATCTGAATCTGTGTGAATTGCTGGCGATGTCCGTTCAGGTTTTTGTAACCTTTTCTCCGTTTCTTTTTAAATACCAGCACTTTATCTCCCTTTACATGTTCCAGCACTTTGGCTGTTACTTTCGCACCTTTAACGGTGGGGGTTCCTACGGCCACTTTGCCGTCGTTGTCAACAAGTAAAACCTTGTCGAAATCAACCGAATCGCCTTCCGTGGCTTTCAGCTGATGAACAAACAGTTTCTTTTCATTCTCCACTTTAAACTGCTGTCCTGCAATCTCTACAATCGCGTACATAAATTTAACTTTTAATATTACACCGGCAGGCGGGATTCCATTTGGTCACCTCTTATCGGGCCTGTACGATTCAAAATTTCGGACTGCAAAAGTAGTTATTTTTAACTATTTGGCAAATATTGTACAAACTATTTTTCCGGAGCCGTTTCGTAAAACAACCGGCAATTCTGAGCTAAAACCAAAATGATTCTTATATTTGTTTTCACAATAAAAATCCAGATTTATAGAGGAATGCAAAAAATTCGCTTGAATATTTTGGGGCTTTCTGTAAGCCAAACACAATCAGGAGCATACGCGTTGGTTTTGACCGAAGAGTCGGGCGAACGCAGAATTCCAATAATCATAGGTCCGGTTGAAGCACAGGCCATTGCCATACAGCTTGAAGGGCTTAAACCACCGCGACCCCTGACGCACGATTTAATCAAAAATATTGCGCAGGCTTTCGACATTGTGTTAATTGAAGTAACCATATACAAACTGGAAGAGGGCATTTTTTACTCGGAGCTGCTTTGCGAAATGAATGGCAAGGAGGTAAAAATTGACTCACGCACTTCGGATGCTGTGGCCTTGGCCCTGCGTTTCAGGTGCCCCATTTACACGACCGAGAATATCCTCTCGAAGGCAGGAATTGTATTGGAAGGGGACAATCCGGATACACCGGAAAGCAAAAAAACCGAAAAAGAATCAACAAAATCAACTTCCTCGTTCTCGCAATACACATTACAGGAATTAGAGGAAATGCTCAACGAAGCGGTTCAAAACGAAGATTACGAAAAAGCCTCGGTATTGCGTGATGAAATCAACAACCGAAAGAAAAACTAACCGGAAAAAATGAAAAAATTCCTTACGTTGCTGGTCATTTGTGCCGGCATTTTCTTTTTCCAGCCGGTAAAGGCCCAGGTAGCCGATACAGTGCAACAACGCAGCGAGCAACTTATTGAGGAAGAAGACACATCAGGCAATTCGGTTATTTTATTGTCGGAAAAACGCGAAAAACCATTCTCCTTTGCCACATTACTCCGCGGAGTTTTGGGTATGGCGGTTCTTATTTTCCTGGGTTTTCTTTTAAGTACCAACCGGCGCAATATTCCCTGGCGCACCGTTATAACAGGTTTAATAATACAGGTATTGCTGGCTGTCGGGGTGCTTTATGTGCCATTCATACGTTATGGGTTCGAATTTTTCGGACAAATTTTTGTCAAGATTCTCGACTTTACCAGGGCCGGCAGCGAATTCCTTCTGGGCGACCTGATGGATGAAAACACCTATGGTTTTATCTTTCTTTTCCAGGTGTTGCCTACCATTATTTTCTTTTCGGCGCTTACCAGCCTGCTTTTTTACTGGGGCATCATCCAGAAAGTAGTTTACGGACTGGCCTGGATTTTTACCAAAGCGCTCAAAATTTCGGGTGCTGAGGCGCTTTCTGTTGCCGGAAATATTTTCCTGGGCCAAACTGAATCGCCGCTGATGATTAAAGCCTACCTGGAAAAAATGAGCAAATCGGAAATTTTGCTGGTAATGACGGGCGGAATGGCTACTATGGCCGGTGGTGTGCTGGCCGCTTACATTGCCCTCCTCGGGGGCAGCGACCCGCAGTTACGGCTCGAATTTGCCAAGCACCTGCTGGCAGCCTCCGTTATGGCAGCGCCGGCAGCCATCATTTTCTCAAAAATGCTGGTACCTCCCACCGGGGCCATCAACAAACAAATTGACGTAAACCGGGAAAAAATTGGAAGCAACGCGCTCGATGCCATTACCAACGGAACCAGCGAAGGGGTAAAACTTGCCGTAAACGTTGCGGCCATGTTGCTGGCGTTCATTGCATTTATTGCCATGTTCAACTTCATCGTGGGAAAAATCGGAGAGTGGACCACCCTCAATGAAATTATTACAGAAGGAACCAACGGAAGATACGACGGCCTTTCGCTGCAGTTTATCCTGGGATACACTTTTGCCCCGCTTATGTGGCTCATTGGCGTTGGAGCTGAAGATGTGGTGCTTGTTGGCAGACTGCTGGGCGAAAAACTCATCCTTACCGAATTTATCGGGTACATCAGTCTGGCCGAACTAAAGGCTTCCGGTGTGTTCACCCATCCCAAATCAATCATAATGGCCACTTACATTTTATGTGGTTTTGCCAACTTTTCTTCCATCGGTATTCAGATTGGCGGAATTGGCTCCCTGGCGCCGGGACGAAGAGTACTGCTTTCCAAATACGGTGTGCCGGCATTGATTGCCGGAACACTTGCCTCGTTGATGAGTGCCACAATAATCGGGATGATTATGGGCTAAACCTGTTTGCTGTTAAAACCTGCGCAACAAACCGCCGGGTTGAATTCAAAAAAAAATTTCAACATAACGCAACCCCTTCGCAGCAAACTGCATCATCTATAAACACCGGGCATTAAAAAGAGATTCTATCTGTCGGGTTATCCCGAGTTAGAATGCCCATTGCTATAAAATATAAAAATGAGAAAATAAGAATTTTTTTTAACCAGTTTAAAATGAAAGAAAAAATGAGAAAAAGAAAAATGATTTGGAAAAGTTTCGCAGCGCTGGCTTTAGGATCTGTTGTTTTAACCTCCTGCCTCAGCGATCCGGAACCGGAAGCACTGGATGCCGTGCCGGATGTATTTGCGCAAAAAATTGAAGAAGAAGGGGAAGTAAAGTATGGCCTTTCATTATGGGTAATGGGGAACAAAGATTTGGAATCGGCAACCGTAGAAGGCCCGGGAGATGGAACCTGGACACTGGAAGAAGGCGAAAGCAGTAACCGCGTATTCAGCCTTTCACCCGAAACGGCGGATTACACAACCACTGCCCCGGAAACAGGAACTTATACCTTTACAGTTACCAGTACGCAAACCGATGAAGAATCTTTTACGGCAACCGACGAGCTGGAAGAAGAAGAGCTCGAAATAGCAGTTATCGATACGACTGAGTTTGAAAACGATAAACTTAAAATCACCTGGCAAACCGTTGAAGGTGCGGATACCTACCTCATCAGGTTGTCAACCGTCTCAGACGAGCTGATATACATGGGCCCGCAAACTGACGACGATGAAACCGAATTTTCGATTGGCTTGTCGGACGAGGGGTGGATCGATCAGGACAACAAAGCAGTGGATGGCGAACCTTACCAGCTTGAATTGCTGGCCATTCTATACGAATCGGGCGCTACGTCGAATAACAAAGACTACAATGTTCAGTTTATATCTATAGCCTCAACGGAAGTTCTCTGGGGGGAATAGAGGTGTTATCTTTAATGCGGGGCGCTTTCATACACGGAGCGCCCTTTTTTTTGATAAATTGAATCTGACAGATAATAATTCTCCCGACCCAATTTCCCGCTAAAAAGCAGCAGTTCGGAAAAACAACCGTCTCCCGGGCTAATTATTTGGCCAAAATAAGTACCAAATGTCTTTTTGAGGTGCTGGTAAAAAACTCCACGCGAAAGCCGCAAAATAAATACACTCAAATGGCGCTAAGTTTATAAATTGTTTACTACCCTGTGAATATTATCCTTTAAGGTTTTGGCATTAAAATTTATTAGCAATCCTAATTTTAATTCATTTCTTTGCGAATTTGGAGTTTCCATAATTTTGCGAATTTTGCGTGGAACAAAAGTAGTGAGGACTCGTAGCGCCTCAAACTAATATTTAGTCTAAAAAGGCAAGTGTTGTCCGTGCCGGTATTTTTCTTTTAAACTTTTCATTGTACATTTGCACCTT
>CAYRBS010000245.1:0-4069 GCA_964422335.1 uncultured Mariniphaga sp.
ACTCACTTCACGAAGCGGGCCTGCCGAGGTGTTTGCGTTGTAAAAAAAATGACTTTCCTTAATCCCTGCTGGCCAGTTTCGAGAGCAGCCTCAAAATTTCAAGGTACAGCCAGATAAGGGTTACCATTAAACCGAACGCACCGTACCATTCCATGTATTTGGGTGCACCGGAACCGGCGGCCCTTTCAATAAAAGAAAAGTCGAGCACAAGATTGAGGGCGGCAACAACAACCACTACCAGGCTGAACCCGATACTGAAGTTACTGTTTCCGTGAAGAAAGCTCATTTGGCCCCCAAACATGCCGGCAATAAAACTTACCAAATAAACCAGCGCGATACCGGCCGTGGCAGCAAACACACCCATCATAAATTTTTTGGTTACTTTTATAATTCCGGAGCGGTAAAAGAACAGCATGGCTGCAAAAACCGCCAGTGTTAATGACACGGCCCGCATTACGATACCGCTGTACGATGCTTCAAAAATGGCAGACAGCCCCCCAAGCAACAACCCTTCGAGCACGGCATAAATGGGAACCGATATTCCGGCACTTTTCGGACGAAAAATGGTAACCAGCGCGGTAATTAAACCGCCGATTCCACCAATGGCCAGCCACGGCATAACCGCCGACGTGCCCGCCTCAGTACCGGCCGCATTGAAAAACTTATTCCATGTAAACACGGCGCCAAAAATCAGCAGCAGCAACGACAACGCTGTTTTATTCACCGTACCGTTTACGGTCATTGCCTCAGTGGAGGCAGCATATTCCCTGTTGAAAACCTTTTCGCTTAATGCAGGGTTCGATGTTTTTGACAAATTCATCATAGTCGTAAATTTTAAAAATTGGCCGGAGGAGACAAATGGAGCGTCCTCCTGTAAAAATATCCTATTCAATATTTCATTTTTCAGGCTGCTGTTGTAACAAAAAATTTGCCACTTTAAACAGACTGACAAGATTACCACTTCCCTCAATCGTGTGCAAACGGTTCGGTAAGTTCTTCAAAAAGCGTTTCCCCCAGTTTTATGGTTTCCTGTTTTTCGCACAACTGAAAGTTTTTTGCCAGCTCAACTGCCTGGTTGTTCATCATTTGGGAGCGGTTACCCAACGCAATAACCGCCCGGTAAATTACGGCATTCAACCGGGAATCTTTCCCCAGGGTGGCCAGTTCTTCAAAAAACGGCTCAAACATTTCGTCAAGTGCATCTTTCTGGACAATTGCCAGCCGCCCCATCAAATGAATTCCCGTAAACCGCACCAGGTGCTTTTTCCCGCGGCTCCACTCAATGGCTTTCACAAATGCAAATTTGGTTTTTACCCACAGGTTGGCCGATGCCTGTTCGGCAATCTCCCTGTTTTCAAAACTTTTTGTCCAGAAATCCATCTGTTCCTCGGTCACTGCCCCGGGTTCATCCAGCAAGGTGGCCAGTATCATGCTTTCGCGCCACTGTTTGTTCCATAACTTCAAGGCCAGCAGATGGTTCGGTTTAAATTCACGCGCCAGGTTGCGCAACTCCACCACCGACACTCCCCAGTTCCGTTTGTATTCTACTCCCTGCCCTTTCATTGAGGCAGCTATATCGCCATTCTTCCGCGACTTAATAAGTTGCAGCAATTGCTGAAAATCCTTTTCGGTTTCCGGTTTATCGAGTAAAAAATCCATATCAGTAAAAATATATAGCCTGCAAAATTAACATAAATGCAAACACCGGAATATCGAACTGAAAAGATTAACTTTGCGTTCAGCAAAACGATAAGTAAAAATTGTTTCCCAAAAAGTACAGAAATAATACAACAGGGCTCCAGGTATTTCAATTGCTCCGGTTTGGTACATTACTGCTGATAAGTATTGTTTTTGCAAAAAGCAACCTGACCACCGAATCGATTGGAGATTATGAGAAATTCTTATTTATAACCGCCCTCGTGTGCTCGTTTTGGATAAACGGCCTCATCCAGTCGTTTCTGCCTTTATTCCGGAACAACAGCACCTTCGCCACATCCAATGGCAAGTCGCCCGAAATTTTCAATGCGTTCGTGTTGCTAAGTTTATTAAGCCTTCTTGCCATTGTGGTGTTGCTGGTTTTTAAAGGCCCGCTTTCCAACACCCTCGGAGTTGAAGGTTCCATCCCCTTTTTTAACCTTATCCTGGTGTATATTTTTTTCAGCAGTCCATCGTTTCTGATTGAATACATTTACCTGCTGAAAAACCAGGCTGACTGGATTTTTAAGTACGGATTTATTACATTTTTCCTGCAGTTTGTTTTGATTGCTGCCCCGGCTTTTTGGGGAGGAAACATGGAATTAAGCATCTGGGGATTGATCGCTGTTACAATTATCAGGTATGGCTGGCTCATCCGACTATTAAAAAAATATGCCGCCCCGGTATTTTCAACCAATTTTATACGTGAACACCTTCACTTTGCGTATCCGCTAATAATAAGCATGTTGCTGGGCGGATCAGCTCATTATGTAGATGGTTTTCTGGTCTTAAACAAATTCGATTCTGCTACATTTGCCGTTTTCAGGTACGGGGCAAAGGAATTTCCGCTGGTACTGTTAATGGCCAACGCTTTAAGTAATGCCATGATTCCCGAATTCTCCATGAAAGAAAAGCTTTCAGTGGCCTTAATTACTTTAAAAAACAAATCGGCTAAACTGATGCATTTGCTATTCCCGGTAACCGTGGTGTTTCTTCTGTTCAGCAGCTGGCTTTATCCAAGGGTTTTCAACGAAAACTTCGCTGAAAGCGCTGTGATATTCAACATTTACCTGCTTTTAATTATAAGCAGACTGGTATTCCCGCACACCCTTTTAATTGGCCTGAAAAAAACAAATATTATAATGTATGCATCTTTTGCAGAACTTATGGTCAATGTGGTGCTGAGCATCATTTTCATTCATTTTTGGGGCATTGAAGGGGTTGCCTTTGCAACTGTTATTGCTTTTTCTGTTCAAAAAATAATCTGGCTGGCATACAACAAAAAGGTGCTTGGAATTTCCCCAAAAGATTATATCCCGTTAAAAACACTTACACTGTATTCTTTAATAACTTTGGTGGTTTTCTATTTTATGTACTAACATTTTGCCTGAGAAAATGAATAACACAAAATTTCCTGAAATATTAAAATGCATTTATTGTGAAAACAATAATTTGAAATTCACGAAAGAAGGGAATAATCTAATTTGCACACATTGCAACCATGAATATGCTGTTTCTGATCATGTTCCGGTAATGCTGCCTGAAAAAGAAAACAATGTTCAGAATAAATCTGAAGTTCACAAAAAAATGGGAACGGCATTTAATTACATCGACCACTACCAAAAAGATGCTTTCACATCCGATTATTTTGCTGAACGCGACGGCGGAACCGAGCACAGCGAAAGAAGGGTCAGGGAATATATTGCCGCACACATTTCAGGAAAAAAAGGGCTGATGCTGGATGTTGGCTGCGGAAAAGCCTGGGTGGCAGAGTTGTTTTGTCCGCTCGGTTTTGAGGTAATTTCTATGGATATTTCGTTGAGAAACACTGCCAAAGCGCTGAAAAAACATCCTTTTGAGAACCACTACGCAGTTGTTGCCGATGTTTTCTCCCTGCCGTTTTTAAAGAATACATTTGATTATATTATTGCTTCCGAAATTATCGAACATGTGCAAGACCCCGGCACCTTCGTTGAAAAACTTTTCAGCGCGTTAAAACCCGGAGGAAAACTGATAATTACAACACCCTACAAAGAAAAAATTCAGTATTCACTTTGTATCCATTGCAATAATCCAACTCCCCTCCACGCACACCTTCATTCTTTTGATGAAAAAATTTTAGAATCGTTGTACACGGGTAACGATGTGAAATGGTTCAAATCTCAGACTTTTGGAAATAAAATACTCATACACCTGCGTTTCCATGTTATATTAAAATATTTGAACTTTAAAGTTTGGAAGGTTATTGATTCGTTAATGAATCGGATTTATAAAGCACCTGCAAGAATTTTGGTCAAATGGGAAAAGCGTTTGTAGAAGTTTTTCATTTATATTTGTTTTAAAACCGATAAAAATGGCACAACTAAAAGGATGG
>CAYRBS010000246.1:0-4067 GCA_964422335.1 uncultured Mariniphaga sp.
GGTCCGGTAATGGGCGAAAGGAAATCGACCACCCGGCCCTCTTCATCAATTAAAAATTTTTGAAAATTCCAGGTTACCTTCCCATCGACGGTGCCGTTTTCATCGCTGCTGGTCAGCCATTTATACACGGGATGCATGTCGTCTCCTTTAATGGATATTTTTTCCATTAACGGAAAACCTACTTCGTATTTTTCGGCACAGTACGTTTTAATCTGCTGGTTGGTGCCGGGTTCCTGGCTACCGTAATCGTTGCAGGGAAAAGCGATGATCTCAAAATCATCCCCGCCGTATTCTTCATATAATTCCTGCATTTTTTTTAACTGCGGAGATAGCGCGCATTCTGTTGCCGTATTCACGATCAGTACCTTTTTGCCCTTCAGGGTTGAAAAATCAAACATTTCGCCGTCGATGGTGCGGGCGCTGAAATCGTGCAGTGTTTTGTGCTGCGCCGGTGCCTGTAAAGCAGCCAGCAGTGTAAACAGCAATACCAGTTGTAATTTTCGCATGCCTTTATTTATTTCAGTAAACAAGGTTGGAAAATTAATGAAAGTTTACGGGGTTTAAAAATGAACAGGTTGGTTGTTGATAAGTTTTGCCGGGTAAAAAAGCAGAATTGATTATCTTTGGTCGATTGAGAAAGAACACTAAATAAATGGAAAATTTTATTGTTTCAGCACGAAAATACAGGCCCGATTCATTCGATACGGTTGTGGCGCAATCGTCGATTACCACTACCCTGAAAAATGCCATAAAAAACAATCAGCTGGCGCATGCCTACCTGTTTTGTGGTCCGCGTGGGGTGGGTAAGACAACCTGCGCACGTATCTTTGCCAAAACAATCAACTGTTCCAACCTGTCGCCCGAAGTGGAAGCCTGCAACGAATGCGAATCGTGCAAAGCGTTTGAGTCCGGTCGTTCGTTCAATATTCACGAGCTGGATGCTGCGTCCAACAACTCGGTGGATGATATCCGCATGCTCATCGACCAGGTGCGCGTTCCGCCGCAGGTGGGGCATTACAGCGTGTATATCATCGACGAGGTGCACATGCTTTCATCACAGGCATTTAACGCGTTTTTGAAAACACTGGAAGAACCGCCGAAACACGCCATATTTATCCTGGCAACTACCGAAAAGCACAAAATTCTCCCCACCATCTTGTCGCGGTGCCAGATTTTCGATTTCAACCGGATTGAAATTGAAGATATTGTCGGTCACCTGGAGTTTGTTTCCCAAAAAGAGGACGTGAACATTGAAAAAGAAGCGCTGAATATTATCGCTCAAAAAGCTGACGGCGCCATGCGCGATGCGCTTTCCATATTCGACCAGATTGTTAGTTTTTCCGGAAAAGAGATTACCTACCAGGATGTCATTTCAAACCTGAACGTGCTGGATTACGATTACTATTTCCGGCTGGTGGATCATTTCCTGAAAAATGAAGTCCCGGAATCACTGATGATTTTCGATGAAATTTTGAACCACGGGTTCGACGGGCATCATTTTATAAACGGACTGAGCGGCCATTTGCGTAACCTGCTGGTGTGTAAAGATACCGTTACGGTACAGTTGCTCGAGGTAGGCGGCGAAATTAAAGAACGCTACAAGGTGCAGGCCACTTCGTGCGAAAGTGACTTTTTGCTGAAAAGCCTGGAGATTACCAACGAGTGCGATATGCAGTATAAAATGAGCCAGAACAAACGCCTGCTCGTGGAGCTCGCGCTTGTACGGACAGCTCAGCTGACGCAAAAAAAAAAATAGCTGACAGCAACGAACCCGACGATATACTGCATCCTATTTTTACGGAAGAAGTCCCCG
This sequence comes from uncultured Mariniphaga sp., assembly GCA_964422335.1. Classification (GTDB taxonomy): domain Bacteria; phylum Bacteroidota; class Bacteroidia; order Bacteroidales; family Prolixibacteraceae; genus CAYRBS01. Next base: position 1,814 of record CAYRBS010000246.1, read on the forward strand.
CCGGGGAGCCCGCGAAAAACAACCCGCAACAAACGGCCCCGGCCGAAGACCCGGTTCGGAAGAAACAGGTGAAACGCCTGTCGCGCCAAATGAAGGGGCCTTCTATAAAAGATGCGTTGTCCGGGAAAATGGGCGAGGAAAAACTTTCTGCCAAAGAACAACACGAAATTTATACCCAGGTGGGCGAGCAGCAGGATTTTTCGCCGGAAGCACTCAAAGTGAAATGGAATGAATTCCTGGAAAGACTGAACGACCGCCCCAATCTGCAATCCACACTTTCGCGGGTACCCCGCATTGAAGAGGATTACCAGCTGGTATTGGAAATTGACAACTCGGTGCAGGTTGATTTGATAAATACCATTAAACCGGAGTTGGTATCGTGGTTGCGAAAAGAACTGAAAAATTCAGCCATCAACCTGGTTTCCGAAATGTCGGAAGGCGAAAAGGAGAAGATTATTTATACCGATTCGGATAAATACATGGAAATGCTGAAAAAAAATCCACAACTGGAAATTCTCAAGCAAAAATTTAAACTCGATTTCGGAGGGTAGGGGAAAGGCTGCAGGTTGGCGCTTATCCCTCGTTTTTTCAGGCGGATTGCTGTCAAAGCACCCGGATTGTTTGCGATTGATGCCGGGAAACCATAAATTGCCTTTTAATATAGCGGGTTGAAAAATAAACAAGTAGATTTTAAAATAAATAAAAATGAATATACGTGCCGAAAAAATCAGCCGGTGGATTTTTGCACTGGCCGTGCTGATTCCCCTTTTTACCGCCGGGTGCGGGAACCGGCAAAAATCGGATAATTCCGGCGTTCAGCAGGACCAGCAGGAAGGCTTGAAAACCCTTTTTGACGGGGAGAGCCTCGATGGCTGGGAAATTACCAACTTTGGCACCCAGGGGCCGGTGCAGGTTTCCGGGGGGAATATTGTGCTGGGAATGGGCGATGGCTGTACGGGTATCACCTGGGACGGCGATTTCCCAAAAATGGATTACGAGGTTTCGCTGGAAGCCAAAAAAATAAGCGGAAACGACTTTTTCTGCGGCATGACCTTCCCGGTTGACAGCTCCTTCTGTTCGTTTATTGTGGGCGGCTGGGGCGGCCCGGTGATGGGTCTCAGCAGCATCGACGGCCTCGACGCTTCGGAAAACGAAACCCGTTCCATGAAAAAATTTGAACACGATACCTGGTACCGGATCCGGCTTCGCGTGACCCCGGGAAAAATTGAGGCATGGATTGACAACGAACAGGTGGTGGACTTTGCCACCGAAGGCCGCAGGCTTTCCATCCGGCCCGAGGTATCCCTCTCGAAACCGTTCGGAATCTGTTCGTGGATGACCACTGCCGCGCTGAGAAATATTCAAGTTACAAATGAACCTTTATAGTGATGAAGTACTTTCGTATAATTTTGCTCGTACCGTTTTTTATTATGATGAACCAGCCAACCAATGCCCAGCTGGCTTTTGGCGTGTTTGCCGACTGCCAGTACTGCGACTGCGAAACGCACGGGAGCCGCTTTTACCGCAACTCTCCGGAAAAACTGGAAGCCTGCATCACCCACTTTAACCGGCAAAGTGAACTGGAATTTGTGGTGAACCTGGGCGACCTTATCGACCGCGATTTTGAAAGTTTTGCCCCGCTGAAACCCATTTTAAAACAATTGGAAAAACCGGTGTACCATGTACCGGGAAACCACGATTTGGAAGTGGAGCCTGAATTCCTCGACCAGGTGCCCGGAGAGCTGGGATTAGACAAAACCTACCATTCATTTGAAAAAGAAGGGTGGCTGTTTGTTTTTCTCGACGGAACAGATATCTCCTTCCTTTCGGATGACCCGGAGGTGCTGCAACAGGCAGAAGAGATAACCGGCAGGATGAAAGCGGAAGGAAAACCCAACCACCACCCGTGGAACGGCGCACTGGGCGATGAACAAATTGCCTGGCTCGACAACCAGCTGCAACAGGCCGAAAACCAAAACCTGAAAGCTGCCATTTTTTGCCACTACCCGCTGCTGCCGTTGGAAGGACACACACTCTGGAACCACGACGAAGTGCTGGACGTGCTGGAAAAATACCATTGCGTGAAACTCTGGATGAACGGCCACAACCACGCCGGGAATTACATCCAGCAAAGCGGAATCCATTTTGTTACGCTGAAAGGTATGGTGGAGACCGAAACCGAAAATGCCTTTGCCGAAGTGGTCTTCACTGCCAACACCATTGAAATTACCGGGTTCGAGCGCGAAGAGAGCCG
>CAYRBS010000247.1:0-4062 GCA_964422335.1 uncultured Mariniphaga sp.
TTGGGTTCAGGGCCAGCAAGGCTGTGGCCAGCATGGGTAATATACCGGTTGTAAACAATACTACCAAAAGGATAAAACGCCTGGCCTCGCCGGTTAAATGAAAAAAATTGAACCCTGCATACAGAAGAAGTGAAAAACCCAGGGTGGGGATAAGCACCGGGTGGAATACAATGGATATTATTTGCGCCGATTTTTTTAGCATACTAAAGTGCTTTGCGTAAACGGGCTACCGGGATGTCCAGTTGTTCGCGGTATTTTGCCACGGTCCGGCGGGCAATGTTGTACGATTTTTCTTTTAAAATACGGGTCAGTTTTTCATCGGTCAGTGGTTTGTGCTTGTCTTCGTTTTCAATACATTCCCTGAGAATTTTTTTGATTTCGCGTGTGGAAACTTCTTCGCCGTCATCTTTCTGCATTCCTTCGGAAAAGAAGTATTTCAGGGCATAAGTGCCAAAATGGGTCTGAATGTACTTGCTGTTTGAAACCCGTGAAATGGTTGAAATGTCCAACCCCGTTTTTTCGGCAATGTCTTTCAGAATCATGGGGCGGAGCTTGGTTTCGTCTCCTTCTTTGAAAAATTCTTTCTGAAAATTGATGATTTCCGACATGGTGAGCAAAAGGGTATGGTTTCGCTGCCGTATTGCATCGATAAACCACCTGGCCGAATCCACTTTTTGTTTCACGAAAACCAGGGCTTCTTTGCGGTCTTTTGTTCTTTTTTTGTTTTGATCTACCAGGGCCCGTAGCATATCGAGGTACGTGTCGTTAATTTTCAGGTCGGGCACATTTTGCTGGTTGAGCGTAAGCTGGAGTTCCCCGTCCACGTTGTCGAGGATAAAATCGGGGATGATATGCTGGTTCGATTTGTTCTGCGGGTTGCTGTATGAACTGCCTGGTTTTGGATTTAATTTCACCACCTGTTCAAAACCCTCCTTCAATTCTTCGTCGGTTAATTCCAGCTTTTTCTTTATTTTTTCATAATGTTTCCGGGTAAATTCCTCGAAAAAATCTTTTACAATAACATACGCCAGTTCGTTGTTGTTGCCTTTTTTCCGGTCGAGCTGCAGCAGCAGGCATTCTCTTAAATTGCGTGCGCCTACCCCCGGGGGATCGAACTGCTGAATAATTTTAAGGATTTCCAGCAGTTTTTCTTCCGGCACATCCAGGTTCATGTTGAATGCCAAATCGTCGCTGATGGAAAGCAGGTCGCGCCGCAGGTAACCGTCGTCGTCAATATTGCCAATAATGTATTCAGCCAGTTTTCTGTCGTCTTCCGGCAGGTTAATCATTCCTAATTGCTCCTGCAGGTTTTCATGAAATGTAGTGCCGACAGAGAACGGTATTTCAACATATTTGTCGTCTTTCGAATAATTATTTGCAGAGGTTTTGTAAGAGGGGATTTCGTCTTCGTCGCCCAGGTAGTCGTCGAAAGAAAATTCATCATTGTCAACATCTTCCGGTTCGGAATCGTTTCCTTCGTCTTCGGCTTGTTCGTTTGGGGTGTCCGATTCAAGTTCGAGCACCGGGTTTTCTTCTATCTCTTTTTTTATTCGTTGTTCAAGCTGGATAGTAGGAATCTCCAAAAGCTTAATCACCTGGATTTGCTGTGGTGAAAGCTTTTGCAGCAACTTTTGTTGTAACGAAAGTTTTTGCTCCATATCCAATTTATTAACCCCGTAAATTTACTATTTTTCAAAGGAGTTTATGCATGGAAAATCAGAAATCTGCATTTCGCGGCGTTCGGGGGAAAGCAATAACATCGCGAATATTTCCCATTCCGGTAATAAACTGCACAAACCGTTCAAAACCCAGTCCAAACCCGCTGTGTTCAACACTTCCAAACTTGCGGGTGTCTAAAAACCACCACATTTCTTCGGCAGGGATGTTCATTTCTTTCATCCTGGATTCCAGTTTTTCGAGGTTTTCTTCCCGTTGCGAGCCTCCTATAATTTCACCTATTTGCGGAAACAGCACATCCATGGCGCGTACGGTTTTGTCGTCGTCGTTTTGTTTCATGTAAAATGCTTTGATGTCCCGCGGGTAGTCGGTTAAAATTACCGGGCACTTAAAATGTTTTTCCACCAGGAAGCGTTCGTGTTCACTTTGCAAGTCAACCCCCCAGTCAACCGGGTACTGGAATTTTTTCTTTTTATAGGGTTTTGAATTTTTCAGTATTTTAATGGCTTCGGTGTAGGTAATACGTACAAACTGGCTGTTCAGTACAAACTCCAGTTTTTCGGTCAGGTCCATGGAACGTTGATCCTGTGGTTTGTTTTTTTCTTCCTGTTTCAGCCGCTGGGTCAGAAACTGCAGATCGTCGCTGCAATTCTCAAGTGCATAGCTGATGAGGTATTTCAAAAATTCTTCGGCCAGGTCCATGTTATCTTTCAAATCATAAAAAGCCATTTCGGGTTCAATCATCCAGAATTCGGCGAGGTGCCGGGTAGTGTTCGAATTTTCGGCCCGGAAAGTAGGGCCGAACGTATATATTTCGCCCAGCGCCAACGCGCCCAGTTCGCCCTCCAGTTGTCCGGAAACGGTTAAATTGGTGGGTTTCCCAAAAAAGTCTTGGCTGTAATCGGGGTTGCCTTCTTCCGTAACCGGCGGGTTCACCGGGTCGAGTGTGGTTACCCTGAACATCTGTCCCGCCCCTTCTGCATCGCTGGCAGTAATAATGGGGGTATGCAGATAGTAAAATCCCTTTTCGTTAAAGAATTTATGAATGGCAAATGCCATGGCGTGGCGGATACGAAAAACGGCGCCAAATGTATTGGTGCGAAAACGGAGGTGTGCATTTTCGCGCAAAAATTCCAGTGAATGTTTTTTGGGCTGAATGGGGTATTTTTCCGGATCGGCAGGGCCCAGAAGTTCTAATTTCTCGGCTGTTAATTCAACTTTTTGGCCGCTTCCCTGCGATTCGGTGAGGGTGCCTTCTGCTGCAATGGAGGCACCGGTGTTAATTTCATGCAGCAGTTGCTCGTCAAATTTTTCGGTATCGGCCACTATTTGCAAATTGTGAATTGTTGAACCATCGTTCAGGGCAATAAAATGAACATTTTTGCTGCCCCGTTTTGTTCTTACCCATCCTTTTACCAATGTCTGTGCCCCGATTTCACCACTTGATAAAATCTCTTTAACTTTCAGTCTTTTCATGATTCAACTAATTTATTATGCTTTTATTACCCTATTCGGTTCAGAGGCTACAAAAGTAAATTTTTATCATGATTTTCAGTGGGGCAGGGGTTTAAAAATTCAGGGATTTGAAGAATTGATAAAACAAAAAAAGCTATCCACCATTGAGCGGATAGCTTTTTAACAATTTGCTGTTTTTCAGGTTCAATCAGAACCTTAGCCAGGCCGTTTTGCCCGGGTTGTTTTATACGTTTATCCCTCGAGTGTTCCCGGAACAGGCACTTCGGCATTTTCAATGTAGCCAATGTCGCCCATGATATAGGTATCGGGACCGAGTTTCATATCTGAATTCATCATTTCGTCGTAGGTAACTTCTTTTCCGGTGTATGCCGAAACCCGTCCCATGATAGCCACCAGGTTCGAAACAGCAGTCTGTTCTGCTTCGTTCCAGGGAATGTCTTCGCGGATGCAGGTAACCAGGTTGATGTGTTCCTGTACATAGGGGCTGGTTTCCGAACCTTCGGCTTCAAAAAGCTGGTTGCCTTCCGAGTCCACAATTTGCGGTTTATGACCGGTAGTGGTGGCAATGGCTTTTGTTCCGTGGAATATTTCATAAACACCGTTGGCACAACCGTTAATCTGACGGCACATGCTGTGTACATGGCGTCCGTCTTCATAAACATAGTCAATGCTGAAGTTGTCGTACTGATCGCCGGTAACTCTGCGCTGCCGTGAACCAAAACCTACAGCTTTCACCGGGTGTGATCCCATAAACCAGTTGGCCACATCAAGGTTGTGAACGTGCTGCTCCACAATATGGTCGCCCGAAAGCCAGGTCCAGTTCACCCAGTCGCGAATCATCCATTCCATTTCGCTCCAGCTCGGATTATTATCGCGGTGCCATAGTTTGCCACCATTCCAGTAAACATT
>CAYRBS010000248.1:0-4058 GCA_964422335.1 uncultured Mariniphaga sp.
TGAAGGTAAAGTTGCATCCACAAAAGTAATGCGGTTCAATATTTCTTTGCGCCTTTGCCTTTTTCGTGAAAATTAAATCACATGAAAAAAACTGTTCTGTTATTAATTGTGCTTTTTATGTCGTCTCATCTTTTTGCACAGGATAAGGTTTTAAAAGTATGGCCCAACGGAGCGCCTGATCACAACGGGATGGACGAACCTGAGGAAAAATTCGACGGCGGCCGGGTGCGGAATGTCTCCGAGGCTGAAATGTATGTGTATCTTCCTGAGAAAGATCAAAACTCCGGCGCCGCTGTGGTGATTTGTCCCGGCGGGGGGTATTGGATTGAAGCCATGGACCACGAAGGGTTTGAAATTGCCGAATGGCTGAAATCAAAGGGAGTGGCAGGAATTGTTTTAAAATACCGGTTGCCTTACGGTCATCACGAAATCCCTTCAGGCGATGCCAGGCAGGCACTTCGGATTGTCCGGGATAACGCGGCGGAGTGGGGGATTGATCCGGAGAAAATTGGCATTGCCGGCTCTTCGGCAGGTGGCCATCTGGCTTCCACGGTCGGTACCCGTTTTGATTACGGAACCCCCGAAAGCAGCGAACCGCTGGGAAAAATAAGTTCCCGCCCCGATTTTATGTTGCTTTTATACCCGGTAATTACTTTCAACGAGGCTTTTGGCCACATGGGATCGCGTAAAAACCTGATTGGCGAGGGTAACAACTGGGAACTGGTGGAAAAATATTCCAATGAAAAGCATGTAACGTCCGAAACGCCGCCCACTTTCCTGGTGCTGTCCGACGATGATAAGGCCGTGCCTCCCCGTAATTCCGTAGAGTTTTACCTGGCCCTGAAAGAAAATGATGTGCCTGCCGAAATGCATATTTTTCAAAAAGGGGAACACGGTTTTGGTATGAATAAAAAAAACCTGCCTGTTGACCAGTGGCCCGACCTTTTCTACAACTGGCTGAAGGAAATTAAAATGATTGAATAAATGCAACCAACCCATCCGCTGAATGTATTGAAATTTTGTCCCCGCTGTGGATCTGCCGGTTTTGAGGCAGCCGGCGAACGCTCGTTAAAATGCCGCGATTGCGGGTTTCACTTTTTTGTGAATGCTTCTGCATCGGTGGCAGCGCTTGTTGCCAATGAGAACGATAAATTATTGCTTACTACCCGCGGTGTGGAACCCGGTTACGGAGATTTGGACCTTCCGGGTGGTTTTGCCGATCCGGGCGAAACGGCAGAAAATGCCGTTAAACGTGAGTTACGGGAAGAACTGGGCATGAAAGTAAAGCAACTGGAATATGTGGGTTCAGCCCCCAACGAGTATGTTTTTTCCGGATTCAGTGTTTTTACGCTCGACCTGGCTTTCCGCGTAATTCCCGAATCGGTGGAGGGCCTGAAAGCAATGGATGATATCATTGATTTTCAGTTTTATGCCGAAGAAGAAATTGATTACTCCCGATTACCTGCCCCATCCATTAACTATTTTGTTAAACAATTTTTTGCAATATGAACGAGATTCGCCCACGTATCGAAGCCCTGCGCATGGAATTACTCAAAAACGATCTCGATGCCTGGTACATTTCAGGTACCGACCCTCATGCCAGTGAATATTTGCCTGCACGGTGGCAAACCAGGGAGTTTATTTCCGGATTTACCGGATCCAACGGTATCGTCATCGTTACGCAGGAAGAGGCAGGTTTGTGGACCGACTCGCGCTACTTCCTCCAGGCCGAAGAACAACTCAAAGGTTCAGGAATAAAAATGCATAAAATACGTGTACCCGAGGCCGTGGCACCGGAAACCTGGCTGGCAAAAAATCTGGTGGCCGGCAGTAAAGTAGGTTTCGATCCGCAAACCATCACAGTGGCAGGATACCGCGTCCTGAACAAATCGCTGGAAAACGCCGGCATCAAACTGGTGGAAACGACTGATCTTTTTGAAAAAATATGGGAAAACCGCCCGGGGTTACCCAATAATAAGTTATTTGAACTGGGAACAACTTTTACCGGGCTTTCACGAAAACACAAAAAAGAACAGGTGGTGGCAGAATTAAAAAACCACGCAGCTGATTTTTTGGTGATTACTGCCCTCGATGAACTGGCCTGGTTATTTAACCTGCGTGGTTCGGATGTGCCGTTCAACCCGGTGTTTACAGGGTATGGACTGGTTGGGAAGAATGAATCGTTTTTGTTCGTGGAAATGTCGAAAGTCTCCAATGAACTGAAAGCTCAGCTCGAAAAAGAAAAAATAACCCTGAAAGGTTACGACAAATTTGCGGCACGGTTAAAATCCATTCGGGGTAAAAAAGTATTTATCGATCCGGCATCAGCCAATTACGCTGTTTTTGGTTTACTCCAATCTGAAAATAAAATAGTGGAAGGTACTTCGGTAGTAGCCATGCTGAAAGCCCGGAAAAACAAGACGGAGCTGGCAGGTTTTCGGGAAGCAATGAAAAAAGACGGGGTGGCAATGATGGAATTTCTTTACTGGTTGAAAGAAAATGTGGGTCCTTCCAATGTAACAGAATATACCGCGGGGCGTAAACTGGCTGAATTCCGGTCGCAGCAAACAGATTGCCGGGGTGAAAGTTTTGCACCCATTGTGGGTTACAGGGAACATGGCGCCATTGTGCACCTGAATGTGGAGGAAGATAATGCAAAAAAACTGGAACCGGAAGGTATTTTGCTGTTCGACTCCGGCGGGCAGTACCTGCAGGGAACTACCGATATTACCCGGACGGTGGCGCTGGGCAAAGTTCAGGCACAGCAAAAAACAGACTTTACACTGGTGCTGAAAGGGATGATTGCCCTCTCACAAGCAACGTTTCCGGCAGGAACCAGGGGGTGCAACCTCGATATCCTGGCCCGCAAAGCTCTCTGGGAACAGGGGCTCAACTACGGGCACGGAACCGGCCACGGGGTAGGTCACTTTTTAAACGTGCACGAAGGCCCCATGTCTATCCGGCAGGAGTTTAACGAAGTGCCGTTGCAGCCCGGGATGGTGCTGTCAAACGAACCCGGAATTTACCGCGAAGGGGAATACGGCATCCGAACCGAGAACATGATTGTTTGTGTGGAAAAAGAGGAATCGGAATCCGGCCAATTCTTCGGTTTTGAAACCCTTACGCTTTGCCCCATCGACACTTCACTGCTCGATAAAACACTTTTAAATAAAAAAGAAATTGACTGGCTAAACAATTACCATCAAAAAGTGAGGGAAGAATTAAAGCCGCTTTTGCGCAAAGAGGTACAGGAATTTTTGGAGGAATTGACCCAACCGGTTTGAAAAAGTTCTTCTGCTGAATTCTTTTTAAATTTTCAACCCGATATAGAACACATAACCGTAATATGCTTTATACTTGTAATATAGCTGAGCTTCGTGCCGTTGGTTTGCGATGAATTCTTCCGCCGTTTTGTTTCCTGCATGTTTTTTCAGGAAGACTTCCTGTGCGCGAACCTGCGGGGCATAAAAATTTTCTGTCCAGCAGGTTTCGGGTAAAATAAAAGAGGCCACGGGAACATATCCGGCTTGTTGCATTTGCGCTACCTTATTGGGAATTGTGTCAATCTCAGGATAAGCATCATTCCAGAATTTATTGATTTCATCCGGCCGTTCCCCGGTAAACCACGAAGCCTCCGAAACGGCAATATAACCTCCGGGTTTCAGGAATTTTCGCCATTCGTTAATGCCCCGTTCAAAACCGATGTTGTAAATGGCACCTTCTGACCAGATCAGGTCTAATTCTTCGTTTTGAAAAGGAAGGTTGTCCATGGAGCCGGTAATCCCTTTCAGGCGGTCCTGAAGATTCAGTTTACCTGCATTCAGGTTGAACAGGTCGATAAAAGCGGGAAACAAATCGATCCCTGTAATGTGCCCCGGTGCGTTTTGTGCCAGCACCATCGTCTGGCCGCCTGTTCCGCAACCAATGTCGGCAATGCGCGATTCATCACTCAGGTTATCGATAAAACTCAATGCTTTAAGGGTTACTTCCGGGCTGCCCGGTCCTTGTCTTTCCAGGCTTGAAAAATATTCGCAGATTAAACCGAAGTCGAATTCGTG
>CAYRBS010000249.1:0-2587 GCA_964422335.1 uncultured Mariniphaga sp.
ACTACATCGACCCAAAGTTACAGGAAGGAACTACTCCGCTTGCTAAAATAATGGCTGGGAAATACACCCGTACTTTCCGGAATTACAAATACAACGAGGTTTCAGAAAATGACTTTTCCGGCGAACGTGCAGTAATGAAAGACCAGTATAAACTGGTGGTTGAAGGGCAGTTTCCCAACGAAGAAGGATTTGAATTGTATGATATTCAAAACGATCAGGGAGAGAAAAAAAACCTGGCTGATGAGTATCCTGAAATGGTGGATGAAATGCGGGCTGAACTTCGCGAGTGGCAGGAATCGGTGTTAAACAGTTTGACGGGAGCGGATTATTAGCAGGCCCCCCTGTTTTGAATTTCATGATACCGCAGGATGGCAATTGCAACCGGAAAAATTAATTTTGAGAAAGTTAAAAAAGGCAGAAAATGAGTAAAAACCACTTTTTGGCATTCGACCTGGGAGCATCCAGCGGCAGGGCCATGCTGGGAATTTTGGAAAATGGCAAACTGGAATTGAAAGAGGTTCACCGGTTCAAAAACCAGATGACGCTTATTCACGGGAGTTATTACTGGAATATTTTCAGTTTGTTCGAAGAATTAAAAACCGGTTTGAAAAAGTGTGTTGACGAACTGGGTGTCCGTCCGCTTTCCATTGGGGTAGATACCTGGGGAGTGGATTACTCCCTGCTTACCGGGCAGGGACAGTTGGTGGGGCTGCCGTTTGCCTACCGCGACCACCGTACCGATACGGCCCCGGATGAATTTTTCCGTGTTTTGCCGCGGAAAGAAACCTACATGCTTTCCGGCATTCAGTTTTTACAATTCAATACGTTGTTTCAGCTTTTTGCTTCCAGCCGTCAAAATTACCCGGGGTTGAAAATTGCTGAATCCCTGTTGTTCACTCCCGACACCCTGAATTTTTTATTTACGGGAATAAAAAAGAATGAATATACCATTGCAAGTACATCGCAGTTACTGAAACCGGGGCGTGCCGAGTGGGAACCGGCATTGTTCGAAGCTGCCGGGGTTTCACCGGACCTGATGGAAGAGATTGTTCAGCCGGGGTCGGTGCTGGGGCCGGTGTTGAACGAAATAACGGAACAGACCGGATGCGGCGAAATTCCCTGCGTGGCAGTTGGATCCCACGATACAGCATCAGCGGTTGTTTCAGTTCCTGCCAGCGGCGGAAACTGGGCGTACCTGAGCTCGGGGACCTGGTCGTTGCTGGGTATTGAGAGTCCCGAACCAATGGTTTCCGAAAAATCGCTGGAGATGAATTTTACCAACGAAGGTGGGGTGGAAGGGACCACCCGGTTTCTGAAAAATATTATGGGCATGTGGCTCATTCAGGAATGCAAACGAATGTGGGACCAGGAAAAAGAAATGGACTGGCAGGAAATTGTGGACCTGAGCAACCAGGTGGAACCGTTCAAATGCCTCATAAACCCCGACGATCCGGTATTTTTGAACCCGGGCGACATGCCGGAGGCCATTCGTGGATATTGTGAAAAATCAGGGCAGCACGTACCCCGGTCGAAAGGGGAGATTGCCCGCTGTATTTACGACAGCCTGGTATTGAAATACAAATTCACCATCGGGCAGATTGAATCGGTTACCGGGAAGAAAATAGAGAAACTGCACATTATTGGCGGCGGCGCCAACAACGAAATGTTAAACCAGCTAACAGCCAATGCTGCCGGAATTCCTGTAATTGCAGGCCCCACGGAAGCTACAGCCATCGGTAATATAATGATGCAGGCAAAAGCGCTGGGGGCAGTGGCTTCGCTGGATGAAATCCGCGGGGTGGTCCGTCAGTCATTCGACGTGAAAACCTACCAGCCCGAACCGCATCCCGGGTGGGAAAAAGCATTTGAAAAGTTTGAGAAACTGAGGTAGGAAAGTTTACCCGAGGCTGTACAGTACTGAAAAAAAGTGGGTGATGCTGCCGCCCAGTACAAACAGGTGCCAGATGCCGTGCCCGTATTTCAGGTTACGCCATGCGTAAAAAATTACCCCCAGCGAATAACACCCGGCGCCAATAAACAGAAAAGTAATGCTTTCTGCCGGAAGATTTTTCACCATGGGGACAATGGCGATTAAAAACATCCAGCCCATGGCTACATAAATGGCCACCATCCGTTTCCGGAAGCGGGTCAGGTAAATAGAGCGGATGATGATTCCCGTGATTGCCAGTCCCCAGATTATGCCGAAAAGAGTCCAGCCCAGCGGACCCCGGAGGGTAGTTAAAACAAACGGTGTGTAGGTGCCGGCAATCAGTAAAAAAATAGCAGCGTGATCGAACCGGGCAAACAGGTTCTTTATTTTTTGTTGGGTTACACTGTGGTAAAGTGTGGACGACAAGTATAGCAAAACCATGGATGCACCAAAAATGGTAAAACTTACCACATGCCAGGTATTTCCTTCATAGGTGGCAAAAACTGTAAGTATTACCAGGCCCGCAATGCTTAGCAGGGTGCCAATGCCATGTGTAATGCTGTTGAAAATTTCCTCTCCTGCAGTTAATGTTCGGTAATGCGGTTTATTAATATGATTGCTTGTCGTTTTTGTTTTTTGCATCTGTTTCGAATATAT
>CAYRBS010000249.1:2687-4045 GCA_964422335.1 uncultured Mariniphaga sp.
TTTTACAGCCTGAATCCGGAAGAACGTTTGTCCGGTTATTTTTTATTGTACATTCGGATTTTATTTAAAATTCATTCAATGAAGTTGCCGCAAATAAGAAACGATAACCTGAATCAGTTTTTAGATCGTGATGAAATTGTCAGGGAAACCGCCCGGCAAATTATGAAAGATTTTGGGATGTTCGGGGTGGAAATCACTTTCCCCGAAAAAATTGAGAATGCGTACGATGAATTGCACCGTCAGCTGGTCAGTCAGATTGCCGGTTTGGTTCAAACCAACTACGATACATTGCTTTCGGTGCTTTACCAGGTTGATATAACCGACCGCGAAATTGCCCGCGCCGAACAGGAGTTGCCCCATTACAACCAGGTGGAGATTATAGCCCACCAGGTCATCGTCCGCGATTTGAAAAAAGTGTTGTTCAGGCAGTATTTCAAAACAAAAAAATGATTTTCAGGGGCCTTCTTTTCTAACCAGCAGGTATTTGTTGTTCTCCAATACCGAAAATCCCTGGTCGTAACAGAAATAATAAACCCGTCCGTTGCGGGTTTTGTAAATGTGGGTGAAGTAGTTGAAATTGTATCCCTGTTTTACCAAAACTCCTTTGAATGTGGTGGTTTTATCATCGGGGTTAAGCTGTTTTAAAATCGTGTAGTTTTTTTTCAAAATCCGGTTCACTTTTCGCATGTAGTTGGTTGAATGTCCCAGCTTTTGATTATTGTATGCATTCCGGCAGGCATCGCTGCAAAATTTCTGGTCGGCCCTTCCGCGTAAGGGTTCGCCACATTCCAGGCATTTTCTTTGTTCCATTTCTTAGGAATTTAAATTAGTAACGGTTCGGATGCCGTATGACATTTCGCGGCTATGGTGTGCGCCGCGTTTTCACCTATATGCTTATTGATTTGCACCATCTTCAAATATATTACTAACTTTTCTTAATTGCATTACCTGCGGCATGCATTAGGAGCCGCTGTTTCCCCTCGTTTTTCTTGCTGTCAATCAACGTAGGTCTCCCGGATCACTGATTTGACTTCTTTTATTTCTGGTTGTGATAGTCTTCCCATCACTTTAACAATTCTCCTTTTGTCAATTGTTCTTATTTGGTCAATGACAATCCAGCCAATTTTATTTTCATGCTTAATTTCAACTCTTGTAGGATACCTTTTGGATTTTGTAGTCATTGGAGCTACCACAATGGTCCGAAGATATTTGTTCATTTCGTTTGGTGAGACGATAACACATGGTCTGGTTTTTTTTATTTCGCTTCCAATGGTTGGATCCAGATTTACCAGAATAATTTCAAATTGGTTTAATTCCATTCCTCAAGATTTTCGTCTTCAAAAACATCATTGAATAAC
>CAYRBS010000250.1:0-4039 GCA_964422335.1 uncultured Mariniphaga sp.
TATAAACATCTTTTGGGCTTGCATTCAACAAAAAGTAACGTTTTATATCTTTCATCTCATTACAATTTTCAATTTCTTATGTATGGGAAGAAACCTTCTTTGCCAACATTTAGGCTCACACGGACAATTAATTTTTAATCTTTAGTAATTACCCGTCCATTCCCGTCTCATCCTGAATATTGGTCAAATGTACTTGAAACTGAAAAATAACAGGAAACAATAACCGATAAATTTATCCCTTCAACAAGTCTTTGCTCATTTTGCTGTTTTGGAACATGTTTTCATAAAAAGAGGGAAAAAAAATGAAAACAGTAAAAAATACTTTTTTAGATTTACAAAATTAAATAACCGAAATGAACTTTTACAATCAACAACCCAGGTTTCTGGTAGCCGTTGACTGCGTGGTTTTTGGCTACGAAGCCGGGGAACTGAAACTATTACTTTATCCGCGCGCCTTTGAACCGGTAAAAGGTTCATGGTCGTTAATGGGTGGATTCGTGCAGGAAAATGAATCATCGGAAGACGCCGCCTACCGCGTTTTGCGACAAACTACCGGGCTGGATGACATTTTCCTTGAACAGGTATATTCTTTCTCGGAACCGGAGCGCGAACCGTTCGACCGGGTAATCAGCATAGCCTACTTCGCCCTTATTCGCATTGATAAATACAAAAAAAACAAAACCGAAATATTCGGGGCAAAATGGTGGCCCATCAACGAGTTGCCCCCCCTGATATTCGATCACAGCGCCATGATTTCACAGGCGTTAAAAAAGCTCCAGCAAAAGGCAGGTTCGAGCCTTGTGGGGAGTGAATTGTTGCCGCAAAAATTCACCCTGCTGCAGTTACGAAAATTGTATGAAGCAATATACCAGCGTTCGTTCGACCCCGGAAATTTCAGAAAAAAAATATTATCACTTGGGGTATTGGAAAAGCTGGATCATAAAAATTCAACCGAATCGAAAAAAGGGGCCTATTACTACCGGGTGAAACCCAATAAAATTGAAACCGAACTGGACCGAATTGTTAAATATTAAAAAAATATACCAGGTAACTTAACTGATTTCAGAAACCATAAAATAACAATACGATGACAACACTTGACTGGATTGTGCTGGGGCTTTTTGTGATAGGGCTTATTGGAATTGTACTTTGGGTACTGAAAAAGAAAGACAAAAACACTACCGACTACTTCCTGGCAGGGCGCGATGCCACGTGGATTGCCATAGGCGCCTCCATTTTCGCATCCAACATTGGGTCCGAACACCTGGTGGGGCTTGCCGGATCAGGGGCTGAAAGCGGAATGGCCATGGCCCACTGGGAAATGCACGGCTGGATGATTTTAATGCTGGGCTGGCTGTTTGTACCATTCTACGCCCGGAGCAAAGTTTTTACCATGCCCGAGTTCCTGGAACGGAGATACAACCCGCATGCCCGGTCATTCCTTTCTGTTATTTCGCTGGTGAGCTATGTTCTGACCAAAGTAGCTGTAACCGTTTATGCCGGCGGGGTGGTTTTCAAAGATGTTTTCGACATTGAATATATTACCGTTTACGGGTATGATATCGACTTTTTCTGGGTGAGCGCCATTGGTCTGGTTGTGCTCACAGGGCTTTACACCACATTCGGAGGTATGAAAGCCGTGTTATACACATCGGTTTTGCAAACACCTATTTTGCTGATTGGATCCATTGCGGTGCTGGTACTTGGCCTTATAAAACTGGGCGGCTGGAATGAAATGATGGAAATTGCCAGTGCGAACGTTACCGCCCATGGCGACCCGATGACCAGCCTGATACGATCGCCGAAGGACCCGGACTTCCCCTGGACCGGGGTAATCCTGGGGTCGGCCATTATTGGGTTTTGGTACTGGTGCACCGACCAGTTTATCGTTCAAAGGGTGCTTTCGGGCCGCGACATGAAACAATCGCGCCGCGGAACTATTTTTGGCGCTTACCTGAAACTAACCCCGGTATTTATTTTTCTGATTCCCGGAATGATTGCCTTCGCATTGCAGGAAAAAGGACTTTTCGTTCTTGAAAACAACGACGCAGCCTTTTCTACCATGGTGAAGGAACTTTTGCCCATGGGGTTCAAAGGAATAGTTATCGGCGGCATACTGGCCGCATTAATGAGTTCCCTCGCTTCGCTGTTTAACTCATCGGCCATGCTGTTTACCATTGATTTTTATCAAAAATACAAGCCCGGTAAAAGTGAAAGGCACTATGTGATGATAGGCCGAACCGCGACCGTTGTAATTGTTATGCTGGGTATTGCCTGGATTCCTGTAATGAGGGGATTGGGTAAAGTGCTGTACGAATACCTGCAGGATGTACAATCATTACTGGCCCCGGGAATTGCAGCGGTATTCCTGTTGGGTGTAATTTCCAAAAGAACCACACCTTCGGCAGGTATCTGGGGACTGATTATTGGGTTTGTCCTTGGCATGACCCGGCTCGGGCTCAATATCTTTTCAGACTCTATTGCTGAAACATCGTTGATTTATAAAATTTTCCTGGTGCACAACTGGCTCCACTACGAAATTTACTTATTCGTGCTGGTAATTGTTTCAATGGTGGTTATCAGTTACTTTACAAAACCAAAAGATCCGGTGGAAATTGCCGGGTTAACACTGGGAACGGCCTCGAAAAAACAGATAGCCGAAACCCGGGCTTCCTACAATTACTGGGATATAATTAACTCCATTATCATTATTTCAATTATCCTGGTGTTCTACGCCTACTTTTGGTAGAAGAAATAAAATTTACCTGGAAATAGCTGTCATTTCTGGCAGCTATTTTTTATTTTCGGACTTCATTATTTGCCTATGTACGATATAATCGGTGATGTTCACGGACATGCCCAGTCCCTAAAAAAACTGCTGCTGAAACTGGGCTATAAAAAAACACCTGACGGGTACTCGCACCCCGGCCGGAAAGCCATTTTTGTGGGTGACTTTATTAACCGGGGGCCGCAAATCAAAAAAACCATCCGCACCATCCGCACCATGGTTGAAAACGGAAATGCACTGGCAATCCTGGGCAACCACGAAATAAATGCCATTATTTCACATTTAGATGACGGCAACGGATTGCCACTGGTTACTCCGCCAATGAAAAATTCTATTTCAGTTTTGAAAACGGTAAAAGAGTTTTCCGGCGCTGCCGATGAATGGTCAGACCACCGGAAATGGCTGCGGACACTGCCGTTATTTCTGGAACTCGGCGGGATCAGGGTTGTTCATGCCTGCTGGTCTGACAAGGCTGTTGACTACCTGAAAAACACCCTCCCACCCGGGAAAATTAAAAAAAGCGTTTTCCGAAAAATTTACACAACCCCCGATTCGGAGCTGGGCCGGAATATCTGGCTGCTTTCAAAAGGGCTTCAGTTTAAAATGCCCGGTGACCTGAAAATTATTAATAACAAAGGCGTTGCGCCCCGCTCATTCCGGATGCGCTGGTGGGAAGAAACTGCCGGAAAAACCTTTGAGGAACTCTCATTTGAAAGCAAATTCAAACTTCCGGAATACACCATCCCTCCGGAAATACTACAGGAAAGCCTGCCCTATCCTGATGAGGCACCGATCGTATTTTTCGGCCATTACTGCCGCGTAAATGGCCCGCATATGGTCAGGCCAAATGTTTGTTGTCTCGATGCATGTATAACCAACAGCAAATCGCTTATTGCCTACCGTTGGGATGGCGAAAAGCGCCTTCTGCCCCAAAACCTGGTGAAAACAAAAAAATAGCTCCTTTTTAAAACTTTGTAATTCAATCATTTTAAAATAAAAGAAAAAAATGTTGATTTTTTTGTATTGCAGGAAACAAAAGAAAGTATATATTTGCAGCACCTTTTCAAACGGGAACGACCACGAAAAGGGAGTTTTGAAAAGAATTTGACAAAAAAATGGTGGCGTAGTTCAGTTGGTTAGAATGCCGGCCTGTCACGCCGGAGGTCGCGAGTTCGAGTCTCGTCGTCACCGCAAAAAAAAGCAGCTCAAACGGGCTGCTTTTTTATTTGTATAAAACCTGAATTCATACTT
>CAYRBS010000251.1:0-4031 GCA_964422335.1 uncultured Mariniphaga sp.
GCTTTTTTCTTTCATATGCTCGTTATTTTTGATTTTAGTGTGAAGATAAAAAAAATTTATCCTTGAAAATCAATTCAACAAGGATAAATTTTTACAATTAATTTTATCTTATTCTCACCTCAGGTATGTAAAATAAAAGGAGTGTTAGAAAGGTTTATTCCAGGTCGTATTCTGAAAGCAGCACTTTCCAATCCATTCCTTCGGTATTTTTCAGAATCGTAATGGAAATGTTCTGTTTGAGTTCCTCGGGCAGTTCGCGGTTTAACCCCAGGCCGTAAAACTGAGGGTTATAGTTAATATTAAGCAGCCTGTACTGCGAAAGAGAATCGTTTCTCAAAACATCTTGCAAAAGGGGACGGTCGTAGGCAATGGCATCAATTTCATTGTTTTCCAAAGCAGCAAGAAGCTGATCCATGTTCTGATAAGTAATTTTATTGGAAAAGAAATTATCTTTCAACCATTTGTCCGTTCCCGATTTGCCTACTGTTCCAAGCCGGCTTTCTTTAAAATCCTGGATATCGCCTTTGGATGAGCCAATTTGATTCACCGTGAGGGAAGACGCGATACTTGCCGTAAAACCTGAAATAATAATGATGGCAGTAAACATCCATACCAGGGCAACAATCCGGCCGCCAACGGTTCGGGGGGATTTATCGCCATATCCAACGGTGGTCATGGTTACAGCCGACCACCAAAATCCACTCCAGAGCCCTTTTAGTCCACTGCCAAACTCCTCTTCGTTGTTTTTCCGTTCAAAATACCACTCTAAAAATCCAAAAATTAAAATTACGA
The DNA here is from genome assembly GCA_964422335.1 of uncultured Mariniphaga sp. Taxonomy (GTDB): domain Bacteria; phylum Bacteroidota; class Bacteroidia; order Bacteroidales; family Prolixibacteraceae; genus CAYRBS01. The sequence continues at coordinate 793 of CAYRBS010000251.1, forward strand.
ATACAAGTGCTCCCAATGCGCGGAAAAAGTTGATGGATAAAAAAGACCCGATGAACTCCAATAACATTTTCCCGGAGTGTACATCAGGCGTTAACACAGAGGAATGGGCTATGTAGTAGGGAGTAGTAAAATCGATTTTTTCCAGCCGTTCGCTGGTAATGGTAAGGGGCGATGCACTAATATCTACCCTTCCCGTTTCCAGGGCATTGAGTAAACTGTCAAGGGGCAATCTCGTTAATTTGAAGGCTAAATTATTTTCTTCTGCAATTTTTTCCCATAACCAGTAGGAGGGGCCGTACAATTCATTGTTTTCCTTCATTATGAATGGGGGAGTGATATCGTACCCAACAATGAGCGTGTCCCTGGGTTGTGCATTTACAGATGCAGTGATTATAAAAAGGGATAGAAACAGAATTTTATACTTCATTGCCGTTACTTTTTCGTGCTTGCTTTAGCTGGTATTCCGGTGGCTAATTTATAAAAAAGCAGGGAATTCTGCCCGTTTACTGAAAAATCCTGTTTCGTGCTGTTTTATTTCCCAAGTTGAAAAACAAACTCCGGTTGTTCTTTTCGGGAGAGGTGTTGTACTTTGCGTTTTTCGAGTTCATCTGTCAGTTCTTCCGGATGGGCGGGAAAGCCAACAGCAAAAAAAGTAACCGGTTCATAATTATCGGTGTCGAGCTGAAGCAGGGCGGTAGCTTTTTCCTTATCGAAACCGCCCATCTGGTGCACCTGCAACCCCATTTCCGCGGCTTGTATGGCAATTGATACATTGGCAGCACCGGTGTCGTGCAAAGCTTTCCCGTTGGGGCGGTTTTTGTAATCGAGGTTCTTTTTCATCACCGAAACCATCAGCACCCGGGCTTGTGGCGCCCATTCCTGATTGCCGCCGGTCAAACATTCACTTAGTTGTGCAAACGCCTTTTTATCTTCCCTGCGGGCGTAAAAATAACGCCAGGGTTGTTCGTTTCGCGACGATGGAGCCCAGCGTGCGGCTTCAAAAAGCAGTTCAAGCATTTCGTCCGTTACCGGTTTGTCGGTAAATGCTTTTGGGCTCCAGCGGTTTTTTATGGCACGGTTCAACCTCTTGTTTTCTGTTTTATCTGTATGCATTCCTCATCCTTTCTGTTAGTTTTTTACCCACGATACTATTTTTTCATCGTTGGGTTTCACTTTTGGGGCCACCATGTCAACCAGTTGCCCGTTTTCGTCAATCAGGTATTTTTGAAAATTCCATTGAACCTCCGAGTCCTGCACGCCATTTTTCGATTTGGAGGTCAGCCACTGGTAAAGCGGGTGTGCATCGTCGCCTTTCACTGAAATTTTCGACATCATCGGAAACGTTACCCCGTAGTTTTTTTGGCAGAATGCTGCAATTTCATTGTTTGTGCCGGGTTCCTGTTCTTTAAAATTATTGGCCGGAAAACCAACGATGGTAAAGTTATTTCCCCCGTAAGTTTCGTACAGTTCCTGCAGTTGTTCGTATTGCGGTGTCAAACCGCATTCCGAGGCTGTGTTTACAACCAGCACCTTTTTCCCTTTCAGGTTGCTAAGGTCAAATTTATTGCCTTCAATATCTTCAACCGTAAAATCGTGCAATGAATTTTGCCCGGAGGCAATGGCCGCTAAAAATACCAGGCCAGTTATTAATATCAGATTTTTCATTTTATGTAACTTTTAGTAATATGATAATTTCATTTATAAATTGTTGAGCTTGAAAAAGAACAAATTCATTCCCGAAAAGTTCTGTGCCGGTTGAGAACGGAGGGGTGTTTAATAATGCGGTTTGTGGTTGACTTCAGGTGCCAGGCAGGCATCAAATACCTCAAAAAATAACAGTTAGTATGAGATGAAAATTGTAATTTAGCCCCTCCAAAATTTGGATATGGGAAAATTCACTCCACTTGCTGTTGCTGTCAGGGTAATTGTTTATTCGTTGCTGGTATTTGGTATGGCAGAAGTTGTCCGCTTCGATGCGGTTCACCCCATGGAGGAAGGGTATTTTGGCGAGATCAGCCTGACAGAGATTTTCCAGGAGATCATTTTGTTTGCACTGGTTGTTTTTTACCTCATGCTGGGTTACAGGCACCGGCCCGTTCAACCCGTGGCCAACATCGTTTCGCTGTTTTTGCTCATTTCTTTTATCCGCGAATTCAATTTTTTAATTGAATGGTGGCTTTACCCTTCATTGGTTGTCCTTTTTGTCATTGTGTGGCTGGTGGTGCGCGATTTCAAAAAGCTGAAAAGCGCCACGCAGGAATTTTTTGCCCAACCTGCTTCGGCCTGGTTTTTTGCCGGATTTCTGGTTACGTACATTTTCAGCCGTTTGTTCGGGCGGTCAAAGTTCTGGCTCGAACTATACGACGAGAACCATTACCGGCTGGCCAAAGCTGCCACCGAGGAAGGGCTGGAACTTCTCGGAGATACCATTATGTTGATTTCGGCGATTGAGTTTGCACTGGTTTTTTGGAACCGGAAAAAAAAGGAACAGCTATGAAAGTTTGCGGATTTACGTTTATACGAAACGCCGAGAAGTTCGACTTTCCGGTGGTGGAAGCCATCACATCTGTTCTGCCCGTTTGCGACCATTTTGTAGTTGCTGTTGGGAATTCAGATGACAATACCCGGGAAATTATACAAAAAATTGCGCCGGATAAAATAACCATTACCGATACGGTTTGGGATGAAAACCTGCAAAAAGGGGGCGCAGTTTACGCTGCCGAAACCGACAAGGCTTTTGATGCCATACCGGCAGAATACGACTGGTGTTTTTACATCCAGGGCGATGAGGTAGTGCACGAAAAATACCTGCCTGCCATCAAAAAAACGATGAGCGAAAACCTGTACCGAAGCGAAGTGGAAGGATTGCTTTTTGGCTACAAACACTTTTACGGCACGTTTGATTACGTAGCTGTATCGCGCAAGTGGTACCGCAACGAAATCAGGATTATCCGCAACGATAAATCCATCCGTTCTTACCGCGATGCACAAGGATTCCGTAAAAACGGGCGGAAACTGAAAGTAATTCCGGTTGATGCTGAAATTTACCATTATGGCTGGGTACGGCACCCGAAATTTATGCAGGAAAAAATGGATGAGGTACGTAAGTTCTATGACGGTATTTCGGAAGCCGAAGCACAAAAAAAAGCCGGTGAGCAGGAATTCAATTACAGTGGCAACTACGATGCGCTGGCAAAATTTGAAAGCACCCATCCCCGCGTAATGCACAAACGCATCAG
>CAYRBS010000252.1:0-4009 GCA_964422335.1 uncultured Mariniphaga sp.
CACCTTTTTTAAAATCGTTTTCAATTTTAACAATCCCCACCGGCAAAAGGCTCACGGCTTTTACCGATTTTAATGCATCTGCTGCTCCCTTGTTTATCACCACTTCTCCTTTTGTAAACCCATCGGAATAAGCAATCCATTTTTTCACTCCGCTGGATGGTTTTTCCGAAGGTTCAAAATAAGTATGTTCAGCAATCTCTTTTTCAGAAAGCAAATCAACCAAAATATTTTCTTTAAAGCCGTTGGCCAGGTGGACGCCAATTCCGTCGTTGGCCAGCTTTTTGGCAATCCGGAACTTGGTGAGCATTCCACCACGACCAAAGCGCGAATGTTCATCCGTTATAGAATCCACCGGATCTATTTCGTTAATGCCAATTTTTTGAATCAATTCTGATCCCTCGATTCCCGGATGGACATTGTAAACTCCATTCACATTGCTCAGGATAATCAGCGCTTCGGAATTTACCATGGAGGCAATCAACCCGGAGAGCTCGTCGTTATCGGTAAACATCAGTTCGGTTACCGATATGGTATCATTTTCGTTCACAATAGGAATCACCTTGTTGTCGAGCAAGGTGGTCATGCAATTTTTCATGTTGAGGTAGTGGCCACGGCTCGAAAAATTCTCTTTGGTAGTTAATACCTGGGCACAGGTGAGGCCGTGCTCGCTAAAAAAATCGGAATAGCGGCTGATGAGTTTCACCTGTCCGAGTGCAGCCCACAGTTGCCTTTTCGAAACGGCATCGGTTTTCCGGGCGGGTTCCAGCACAGCCCTTCCGGCAGCCACTGCCCCGGAGGAAACCAGGATTACTTCCACCCCGTTTTTATAGAGAAAAGCAATCTGGTCAACCAAATGAGCAATACGCGCCACATTAAGCGTACCGTCCGGTTTGGTCAACACATTACTGCCCACCTTTACCGTTATTTTGCCGTATCTGAAATCCATAAAAACCTACAATAAATCTTTTTCAACTTTTTTATAAGAAGACAAGAGCCCCTGGATTAACGACGAGCTGAACCCCTTGTGCTCCATCTCATTCAATCCGGTTATGGTAACGCCGCGCGGTGTAGTAACCTTGTCAATTTCGCGCTCGGGGTGATGACCTGTTTGCAGCACCAGCTCGGTTGCCCCTTTTACGGTTTGTGCCGTGATGAACTGTGCCAGTTCGGCTCCAAAACCAATTTCAATGCCCCCCTGCATGGCAGCCCTGATGTAACGCAAAGCGAATGCAATTCCACAGGAAGACAAAACCGTGGCTGCTGCCATCAATTCCTCCGGAATTTCGACGGTTTTTCCCAGTTTACTGAAAAGTTCCACCACATAATCCCGGTGGGCTTCCGTATTTCCATTGGTCGAAATAGAGGTAAGCGACTCCTGCAAAGAAATAGCTGTATTGGGCATCACCCTGAAAACAGGAATCTTATTGCCTATCATTTTATCCAGGTCTTCAATTCCAACTCCTGCTACAATTGAAATAAAAATCTTCTCCGGTGTCAGTGCAGGTTTAATTTCCTGCAAAACAAGCTCAATGTGGTACGGCTTAACAGCCACAATAACAACATCGGCCTTTTGCGCAACCTGAAGGTTGTCGTAAGCAACATTCACTCCTCTCTCCTTCATATCTTCCAGAATACTATCTTTTCTGTCGGATACAAAAATATCGGCAGGCTTTACGAAACCTGATTTTAACAGGCCTACAACAATGGCACCGCCCATATTTCCTGCCCCAATAATCGCAATTTTTTTATTTTCCATATCGAATTCCATTAATTATCAATCAAAGATGCAGAAACTTCTACAAAGGCCTTCAAAAATGCCTCTAAAAAAATGTCAGCTTCCTTTTTACCCAGGTTTAGTGGCGGAAGTAACCGGATCATATTCTGCCCGGAAACGCCTGTGAAAATTTTATGCTCAAACAGTAGTTTTTTTCGTAATTCCTGAACCGGAAAAGAAAATTCCATCCCAATCATCAGTCCTTTGCCACGTATTTGAATATCGCTGCTGATTTCTGCCAGTTTTTCCATAAGGTAATTGCCCGTTTTGTCCGCATTCTGCACCAGGCTTTCATTCTCGAGAATATCGAGTACGGCAATACCGGCGGCACAGGCAAGATGATTGCCGCCAAAAGTAGTTCCCAGCATCCCCGGCCAGGGTTTTATTCCGGGCTGAATGAGAACCCCGCCCATGGGAAAACCGTTTCCCATTCCTTTGGCCACGGTAATGATATCTGGTTTTACCGAAGTAAACTGATGAGCAAAAAACCGTCCGCTACGGCCGTAACCCGATTGAATTTCATCGAGAATCAACAAACTATTGTATTTATCGGTAAGGCGCTTCAATTCCGCTAAAAATTGCTTGTCAGGAATATGAATTCCGCCAATTCCCTGAATTCCTTCGATAATAACTGCTGCAACCTGCCCGGTTTTCAATTCGGCTTCGGTTGCCTCAATATCATTAAAAGGAAGAATAACCGCATTGTCGGTTTCGTTTACCGGGGCAATAATTTTCGGGTTGTCGGTTAAAGCCACGGCAGCCGAAGTGCGTCCGTGAAACGCTTTTTTGTAGCTGATAAACTTCTTCCTCCCGGTTACAAAAGAGGCCAGTTTAATGGCATTTTCGTTGGCTTCGGCGCCCGAGTTGCAAAGAAAAAGCTGGTAACCGGGATAACCGGAAAGTTTTCCCAACTTATCGGCCAGCTTTTGCTGCAGCGGATTTTGAATGGAATTGCTGTAAAAACCCATTTTTTTTAGCTGTTCCGAAATCAGGGAAACATAATGCGGATGACTGTGCCCAACGGAAATTACCGCATGGCCTCCGTACAAATCGAGGTATTTGTTCCCCTCTGAGTCCCAAACATAACAGCCCTCAGCTTTCACCGGGGTTATATTAAACAGCGGATATACGTCAAAAAGTTTCATAATCTAAAGAAGCTGGAAGACGGAAGACCGAAGTCGGAATTAAGTATCGGCAAATTCTATCTTCATATTTATTTTGTTTAAATCATCGCCACAGGTTTACAAATCTGTGAATCTGTGGCAATTTCCCTTAAAAAGCAACCGATTTCAGATGCAGGCCGGTTGTTTCATCCAGTCCGAACATCAGGTTCATATTTTGCACCGCCTGCCCCGAAGCGCCTTTAATCAGGTTATCGGTAATACTGATGATTACCAGCTTATCACGGTGTTTTTCAAGGTAAAGAACCGCCTTGTTTGTGTTCACCACCTGCTTCAGTGACGGATTTTTTTTCGTCAGAAATACAAACGGATGACCTTTGTAGAAATCGCGAAATAATTCTTCTGCTTCTTCAACTGTTCCTTCAAACAGGGTGTAGGCTGAAACAAAAATTCCGCGGGTGTGATTTCCGCGAATGGGTACAAAATTGAACCCGGTTGAAAAACCCGGCTGCAACTGGCCCAGGCTCTGTAAAATCTCCCCTTCGTGCTGGTGCTGAAATATTTTATACGCGGAAAGGTTGTTGTTCCGCCAGCTAAAATGGGAGGTTTCCGTAGGTTTTTGTCCCGCTCCTGTTGAACCAGTGATCGCCTGCACATGCACTTCTCCGGTCAATAAACCGTTGGCTGCCAATGGCAGCAGCGCCAGCTGGATTCCGGTGGCAAAACAACCCGGGTTGGCAATTTTGCCGGCCTTTTTTATTTCTTCGCGGTTCAGCTCGGGCAATCCGTAAACAAAATCATTGCCTTCCCTTTTCAACCTGAAATCGTGACTCAAATCCACCACTTTCAAGTGGGATGGTAAATCATTTGCTTCAATAAACTCATTGGATTTCCCGTGCCCCATACAGAAAAATACCAGGTCCACTTCCTTTAATGGAAGGCCGGAAATAAAATGCAAATCCGTATCCCCCACTAAATCAATATGAACATCGGAAACGGGGTTACCGGCATTGCTTGAACTCTGCACAAATACCACTTCCGCCTGCGGGTGAAAAAGTAAAATCCGCAACAATTCGCCGGCTGTGTACCCTGCCCCTCCTATTATTCCAACTTT
>CAYRBS010000253.1:0-4004 GCA_964422335.1 uncultured Mariniphaga sp.
TGGCCAAAATAAATAACCGCAAGGCACGTTTTAGGACTGTAATTTCGCTGGTTATTAGGGGAGAGGAAAAACAGTTCGAAGGTATTGTGGAAGGCGAAATTACACGTGAGAAAAATGGGAAAAGCGGGTTTGGTTACGATCCCGTTTTTTTGCCCTCCGGCTTTCGGAAAACTTTTGCCGAAATGAGTCTCGGTGAAAAGAATAAAATCAGCCACCGTGGAAGGGCGGTGGAAAAACTGGTCCGTCATTTAAAAAAGATGGAAGTGGATAATAGCTGAATCTTTATGCGCAAATTACTGTTTTGGGTTGCCCTTTTATTTCTAACTTTCCGGTTGTCCGCCCAGCGGAAAGAAAACAGCTGGAAAGATTACCTTTCGTTTGCCAATGCTACAAAAGTAGCAGTGGCGGGCACTAAAACCTATTGTGCTACCGAAGGGGGGCTGTTTTATTACAACACGGAAGATAACAGTGTAAGCAAAGTTTCACGCATGAACGGGTTGAATGATTTTGGCATTCAAACCATTGCATACAGCAGCGAGCACGACGTGCTCGTGGTGGCGTATAAAAACAGCAATGTTGATTTGGTGTATAAAAACCGGGTGGTGAACCTGCCTGATATCAAACGAAAACAGATTACCGGCGATAAAAAAATTTACAATATTTCCTTTAGCGGTTCCGAGGCTTTTCTTTCATGCGGCTTTGGCATTGTGGCGCTGAACCTCGGCAAGCAGGAAGTGAAGGACACCTATATTATTGGAGATAACGGCAGTTTCCTCCGGGTGAACGATGTGGAAGTGTTTGGCGCTTTTATTTACGCGGCCACCAATGAGGGAATCCTCCGGGCTGAAAAAGAGGGCGTAAATCTGCCCGATTACCGGAACTGGCAGAAGGAGGAAAACATCCCGCATGCTTCTGAAATGTTCAACCACCTTGCGGTTCATGCCGGTAGCCTGATTGCCAATTACACCACCGGAGAAATGGATCAGGATGTTTTATTCAGGCTGGATGGCAATGGATGGGAGCCCTATCTCGACCGGATACAATTTGTGTACGACATGCAGGTTGCCCATGATTACCTCGTGGTGGCGGACCGTGGAGAATTTTATCTGGTGGATAACAATCATGCCATTGCCGGGGTGGGAAATTTTTATCTCCTGGATGGAAAAAAAATAGCAAGCATACAACCCCGGAGTGTTGATATTTCGGTGGATGGGACAATCCGGGTAGCTGATTATAATAATGGGCTGGTGAGTATTTCGGGCGATGAGTTTGAGTCGGTGTACCCGGAGGGGCCAATGGATAACCGGGTATTTTCGCTGCATTCAAACGGAAAAGATTTGTGGATTGCCCCCGGCGGGCGGACGGATTCATGGAACAATACCTGGCAGTCGCCACGTTTTCAGTTGTTCAGGGATGACAGGTGGAACTATTTTTCAACGAAAGATTATCCCGGCATGGACGGGGTTATTGACATTGTAGGTATTTTGCCCCATCCTTCCGACCCGGATCATATTTTTGTGGCAAGCTGGGGTGGAGGAGTTCTCGAATTCCAACAGAATGAACTCGTGAACCATTATACCAATCAGAACAGTCCGTTGCAAACCGCTTTGCCCGATCAGCCCGACCGGCCGTATGTGCGGATTGGCGGCATCGACTTCGATTCGGAAGGAAACCTGTGGGTAACAAATTCAGAAGTGGACAAAAACCTGTTGAAACTTACCCCGGGCGGTGAGTGGGAAACGGTTACCCTTCCTGAAGTTTCCGGAAACCAGACCATCGGGCAGTTGCTTGTAACAGAAAACGACGATAAATGGATTTTGGTACCCCGCGGGAATGATGCTTATGTGGTGGACAAAACCGGTTCGGAAAAGAAAAAACTCCCGGTTACCTCCTATTTTAATAACGGGCAACGCGAGGAATATAATCGGATGAACGATGTTTATTGCATTGCCGAAGATTTGGACGGTGCCATTTGGATAGGAACTTCCAGGGGAGTGGCTGTTTACAATCAACCACAGCGAATATGGGATTCGGATGAATTTTACGCGGTGCAACCCAGCCTCGATCTTGGGGACGGACTTTATCATCCGCTTTTGGAATCTGAAACCGTGACTGCGCTTGCCATTGACGGTGCAAACCGGAAATGGATTGGCACCCGCAACTCCGGCGTTTACCTTGTATCGGAAAGAGGAAATAAGGAAGTGCTGCATTTTACCAGCGACAACAGTCCGCTGCTCTCCAATAATATTACAGCCCTTTCGATAAATCAGCTTTCGGGTGAAGTGTTTATCGGCACCAGCGAAGGATTGATATCGTATATGGGCGATGCTACCGGCGGGAAAGATGCGTTTGCAGATGTTTTTGTTTATCCGAATCCGGTGCGGGAAGACTGGGACGGGCCGGTAACGGTTACCGGGCTGATGGAAGATACCGATGTGAAAATTACCGACATTAGCGGGAACCTGGTTTACCAGGGCACTTCACTGGGCGGGCAGGCGGTGTGGGATGGCAAAAACCTGAAGGGCAACCGGGTGAAAACCGGCGTTTACCTTGTTTTTTGTAATGACAGATTTGGCGAGGAAACGCATATTGAAAAACTACTGTTTATTAACTGAGAATGCTTGTTACTACCCAGGGAATTATTCTGCATTTTATAAGATACGGCGAAAGTTCCGTTATTGTGAATGTATATACCAGGGAATTTGGACGGCAGGCCTACATGCTCAACATCTCACGCAGCAGAAAAGCAAAAAATAAAACCGGAATTCTCCAGCCTCTTTTTCTGGTCGATCTGGTGGCCTATCAAAAAGAATCACGCGAAATTCAGCGGATAAAAGAAATTAAAAACCAACCGGTTTACCAGAATGTTCCGTTCGATGTGGCCAAATCGGCACAGGCGCTTTTTCTGGCAGAAATTCTATACAAAACCCTGCGCGAACAGGAAAGTTCCCCGGCATTGTTCGATTTTATTCATAATGCCCTGCTGTTTTTTGACCTGGCGGAAGGATCGGCCGCCAATTTTCATCTTTGGTTTTTGTTCCGGCTTACCGAATACCTGGGATTTCTGCCCGGCACAGAAAAAACCGGTTTCGAAGGGTGGTTCGATATGCGCAAAGGAGCCGTGGTACCGTTTGAACCGCCCCACCCGTTTTTCTTTCACAAAGAGGCTACCGAAACGCTGTGTTCCTTGTCGCAGCTGAAATTACGCGAGTTAGAACAGTTGAAAATCGCACGAAACCTTCGCGGTTACCTCACGTCGAAACTGGTGGAATATTACCAGCTGCATTTCGAACACCTGGGAGAAATAAAATCGCTGAAGGTGTTGCAGGAAGTGTTTTCCTGAAATTACTGTTTCAATACAGCTTTTGAAAATATGTAATCCGGAATGTCCTGGTTGAATTGAATTTCCGTGATTTTAAATTCCGTGCCGTCGCCTTGTTTCAGCATATCTTTATAAACAATGGTTTTGGGAAACCAGCGCCCTTCAATCTCCACCACATCGCTCATGGTCGAACGTTTCAGTAACTTTCCGCTTTTGGCATAAAGTTCTTCTTTAAGGGGAACAAAACGTTCGGTATCCACCCAAAGTTTTCGGGAAGCATAAGCCACATCGTCCACGGTGGCTTTTAACTCCAGCAGCCAGGTTTCGCGCCCGTCAAGTTCTTCCGTTTCAATAACAGTGGCATCGTAGGTTTCGGTGAGCTTGCGGTCTTCCATCATGTCTTCGTAAGAAAGGTCGGACCCCATCACCGACTGCCGCAACATGTGCCCTGAAATCTGGATGGTACGGTCAGTAGAGGGCGAATAGATCCAGAGCTGATCTTCCAGTTTCAGCATTTTAGTTCCCTCCTCTCGCGCCGGCGAAAGGTATTCGGTAAACGACTGTTTATCGCCAACCGAATACGTTTTGGATGTGATGGTCCGGCTGTTTCGTTTGCCGTGGATGGTCATGGTCGATTCAAAAATCCTGTTCTCCGACGACATGTTTTCATCAATCTTTTCCA
>CAYRBS010000254.1:0-3977 GCA_964422335.1 uncultured Mariniphaga sp.
GTCATTCCCTCTATGCTGGTGGAAGCCGGTGGCGGTGCAATCCACATTGGCATAATGTCGGCTATTATGCTGGGCGGCTCACGTTTTACCCAGCTCTTTTTTGCACCCTTCCTGAGCAACAGGGCATATAAGAAAAAATACCTGCTGGCCGGAATCAATACCCGTATTTTTGCACTGGCAGGTTTGGGTGGATTACTCTTTTTACTGAAAGGCGAACAAACCGGCTACGTACTTTGGCTGGCATTTTTGTTCATCACCTTGTTTGCGCTGGCCGGCGCTTTTGCCAACATCAGCCATACCGATATTCTCGGCAAATCAATCCACTCCGACAAACGAAAAACTTTTTTTTCGCTGAACCAGGTCATCTCCGGCGTTATTGTACTGGGGGCTGCTTTTCTGGTGAAACGGGTGCTCGACTGGAAAACGTATCCTGAAAATTACGCATTTATGTTTTTTATAGGGGGTGCGCTTCTGTTAATTGCTTCGGGAGGTTTTTGGAGTATAAAGGAAACTGTGCCTTCCACCATGAAAATAACAGGAATCAGAAATTTCTTCCGCATTTTAAAAAGTGAACTGAAAAAAAATAAAAAGCTGGGGTACTTTCTGGGGTTTATCAATACACAGGGCATTGCCATTTCGTTTTTACCATTTGTAATTTTGTATGCCAAGGAAAATTTCCAGACCCAAAGCAGCGATACCGGGGTTTTCCTTATTTTTAAAGTAATGGGGATTGTTTTTGTAAGCATTCTGGTATTCATGGGAGCAAAAAAACTGAAATACAACGTGTTACTTTACAGCAACGTTGTATTGTCGCTCATGCTTGGCATTATGGCCTGGGGAATAACCGGCGCTGCCGGGCTGAAATACATTTTTGTGGTGGGGGGCATTGTTTATTCGCTCTATACCATGACCATGAGTGGATTGCTGCTCGAAATTTCAGGGAACGAAAACCGGGCCCTTTATGCCGGATTCAGTGGTGCCGGCAACCTCCTGCCCGCCCTGTTTCCGCTCGCCGGCGGTACCATTATCCAATTGCTGGGATTTCACGCCTTTTTTACACTTTTCATGGCCATCATTCTTTTAGCCGCCTATTTTATTTTTAAAATCAACTGCAAAAAATAAGTTGCCGGTTTCCGCGCTATGAAGCGGATTCCTTCGGATTTACCAACGTAAACTCATCCCGATCCGCCAAAACAGGAAACTTTTTGCGGAACCGGTGCAACTCAGAATAAGAGATTTCAACCGTTTTTACCTGCACCTTGTCTCCCAGAAACGTAGAAAAACCTTTGGGGTGCACCAGCGCCGAATCACCGAGGTAATTCAGTCCGTTACCACCGGCACCCACCCGGTTCACTCCCACGCAATAAGCCTGATTTTCAATGGCACGGGCAGTAAGCAGGTTTTTCCACACATGGTGGCGGGCCGCCGGCCAGTTGGCCACGTATATCAGTACATCATAGTTTTCGGTATTGCGGCTCCACACCGGGAAACGCAAATCGTAACACACCTGCGGGCAAAACCGCCAGCCTTTGTAAGTTATAACCCGTTTTTTTGTTCCGGCGGAATAATGCAAGTGTTCACCGCTCATGGTAAACAGGTGGCGTTTGTCGTAAATCTCAACGTTCCCTTCCGGAAAAACCCACAAGCAGCGGTTATAGATTTTACCTTCGTCTTCAATTATCAGACTGCCCGTAACAACGGCATTTTTTTCGCCGGCCAGCTCCTTCATCCACTGTACCGAAGGGCCATCCATTCGTTCCTTCAGATTTTCAGGCTTCATGGAAAAACCGGTGGTAAACATTTCGGGCAAAACAATTACATCGGTCTGTCCCACCCCATTCAACATATTTGAATAGTTTTCCCGGTTTTCGGAAGGATTCTCCCAAACGATATCAGGCTGAACCAACGTGATTTTTAATGTTTCCATTACAACACCAAATCACACGCTTCGGGCGGCATCCAGTGTTTGTCTTTGCCTTCCCACTTCACATTGCAGCCAATGGGGTTGGTAACCGGCACAGAAACCGGTTTGCCCGAGGTGAGCTCGTCCAGCGTCCGGTCCAGGTCGTTTACAGTCATTTTCGAAACATCGCGCGGATTGTCAACTCCCCGGCCGGTATAAACCAGTTTCCGGTTTTCATCGAAAACATAAAAATGAGGGGTACGCAATGCCCCGTATGCCAGCGCCACCTCCTGCGATTCATCGTACAGGTATTTCCACGGAAATTTATACTGCTCCATACGTTTTTTCATATGGTCGAAATCGTCTTCGGGATAGGTGTTTGCGCTGTTGGAATTAATTCCCACGAATACGACGCCTTTATCTTTGTATTTTTCGGCGGTTTGCCGTGTTACTTCATCGCTGCCCAACACATACGGACAATGGTTACAGGTGAAAAACACCACCAGGTATTTCGCATCGCGGAAACTGTCGAGCGAGTACTTTTTCCCATCGGTTGCCGGTAAATTAAAATCAATTGCCTTTTCTCCTGTTTCTAATGTAAATGCCATAACTTTTCATTTTGTTGTTCAAAAGTAATAAGAAATTCAGACAACAATTGTTTAATGCAAATGAAAAATCTTGCGTATTTTTAGCCGTGTTATTCCTTTATCCAAACAGGAAATACTATAAAAATGACCCGAAGAATGGAACGTGAAGAAGCTTACAAAAAGATAACAGAACTTCGCAAAGAACTCGAAGAACATAATTATAAATATTATGTGCTGAACCAACCCGAAATCAGCGATTACGATTTTGACATGAAACTGCGCCAACTGGAAAAGCTGGAGAAAGATTTTCCGGAGTTTGCCGATCCGTATTCCCCCACACAGCGGGTGGGCAGCGATATCAGCAAAGCGTTTAAACAGGTGGCACACCGCTACCCAATGCTGTCGCTCAGCAATGCCTATTCCGAAGAGGAAATCAGGGATTTTGACACGCGGATAAAAAAACTAATCGGCACTGATTTCGAATACGTATGCGAGCTGAAATTCGATGGATCATCCATCAGCCTGTTGTATGAAAACGGGAAGCTGGTGCGGGGAGTTACCCGGGGCGACGGGGTGAAAGGGGACGACGTAACGACCAACGTTCGCACCATCCGATCGATACCACTTACTTTGCGCGGAAACGATTACCCCGAAAGCTTCGAAATCAGGGGGGAGATAGTGATGCCCTTCCGGGTTTTTGAAGAACTGAACAAACAACGGGAAGAGGCCGGGGAAGCGCTGTTTGCCAATCCGCGAAATGCGGCTGCCGGAACATTAAAAATGCTAAACCCATCGGTGGTGGCAACGCGAAAGCTGGATGCCTATTTCTATTCATTAATGGGTAATAACCTGCCGGCCGACGGCCATTACCAAAACCTGAAAAAAGCAGGCAGCTGGGGTTTTAAAATATCGGATGCAACCCGGTTGTGCCAAAACCTGGACGAAGTGTTTGATTACATCCGCAAGTGGGATTTGGAACGCCACAAAGTTCCGGTAGGCACCGATGGAGTGGTAATAAAAGTCAACTCGCGAAGGTTGCAGGAAGAACTGGGTTTCACGGCCAAGTCGCCACGCTGGGCCATTGCTTACAAGTTTAAAGCAGAAAGCGCCGCCACGGTTTTGCGTTCGGTTTCGTACCAGGTGGGCCGAACAGGCGCCGTAACACCGGTAGCCAACCTCGACCCGGTACAAATTGCCGGAACGGTAGTAAAACGGGCGTCGTTGCACAATGCCGATATCATACAAAAACTGGACTTACACCTCGGCGATACTGTTTTTGTGGAAAAAGGCGGGGAAATTATCCCGAAAATTACCGGGGTCGATCCGGAAAAAAGGCCCCCCAACACCCGGCCGGTTACTTTTATTAAAAAGTGCCCCGAATGTGGCACGAACCTGGTTCGCACCGAAGGGGAATCGGCCCACTACTGCCCCAACGAAACGGGTTGCCCTCCGCAAATTAAAGGAAAGATGGAACATTTTGTGAGCCG
>CAYRBS010000255.1:0-3957 GCA_964422335.1 uncultured Mariniphaga sp.
TATACATCTTTCCCGGCAAAGCCACCAGCAGATTTTTAAACTCCATATTCAGCAGCAGCGCCGATACTTTGCTGCCGGGCATTTTTAATTCAGACGAAATCTGGTCGATAAACAATTCGCCGGAATGTTGAAGCAACTCTGCCACTTTCTTTTCTTCCAGACTTAAATCCGTAAAAAGGGTAGGTTGCACCATTTTCTTTTTATCAACGGCTTCCCAACCCATAAAATATTCCAGGTCGTCTATTCCCTGGATCAGGCTGGCGCCATTCAGCCGGATGAGCCGGTTGCAACCTCTCGAATATTTTTCATCAACCCGGCCAGGGAAAGCAAAAACATCGCGGTTATAGGAGGAAGCAATATCGGCAGTAATCAGCGCCCCGCCTTTTTCTGCCGATTCGATAACGATGGTAGCATCGGCCAGGCCGGCAATAACACGGTTGCGGCGGACAAAATTCGACGGATCGATTTTCGTACCACTTGGAAAATCTGAAACCAGCCCCCCGTTTTTCAGCATCTTCCGGGCGGTTTCGGCATGCAACGATGGGTAAATTTTATCGAGCCCGTGCCCCACGACCCCCACAGTGGGAACATTGTATTTCAAGGCCGATTTGTGTGCATGAATATCAATTCCATACGCCAGTCCGCTGACCACAAGTACCGGATGGTTCCTTTCAGAAAAAGCCTGGATAAGCTGTTCACAAACCATTTTTCCGTAACTGGTGGCATTCCGGGTACCCACAATACTCACCACAAACTGTTCGTCGAGATTTACCTTTCCTTTGTAATATATTATTAACGGAGCATCGGGGCAGGGTTTTAACCGGCGAGGGTAATTTTTATCGGTAAAAAAACAGGCCTCTACATTGTATTTCTGAATAAAATTCAACTCTTTTTCGGCCAGATCAAAAACGCCGTTTTTTTTGATTCGTCTGGCATTTATCTCACCAATCCCGGGAATTTTCACCAACGCATTATAAGGTTCGGAAAAAACCTGTTCGGCACTGCCGGTATATGCCACCAGGTTGCGTGCCAACACACCGCCAATTCCAGGAACCAGCGAAAGTGCTACCTTATAAAACAGTTCGTTTCTCATGGTGTATTTGCGGAAAAATTTACACTCCCATAATCCGGAGTAATGCCTTCTGTAATTCCCTCCGTTGTTCCTTTGGAAGCGCCGACAAGCTCACGGATGGATATTCAGCAATGCCCCGGCGGGTTTTCACCACAAGGGTCAAATCAGACATTTTTCCGAATAACGAATTCTCAAAATAGGCATTGTAGAGCATATTTTGCGGAAACTCAATGGAATTGAAGCTGGTTTTACCCAAACGCACTGCCTTGTAGTAACGCAGCAACACTTTGTTATTCTCGTCGCTAAACTCTATAAACTGGTAATCGGCTACCTGAAAATAGAGGAACCAAAGGGCAAAAACCCCCACCAGCAAAAGCGCAAATAATGTGTAGTCTAACAGGAACAAGGCCAGTGCAACCAATGCAATTACGAGGCTAACCAGAAAAAAAAGACGTTTATAAAAGATGGTTTTTTGTTTATTTGAAATAGTCATTGTTTGTATTTAATTTATAAAACCCCGGACTCCACCAGTCCCCAAAAGTCCGAAACACAAATTTATTGTAACTTTACCGCAATTTAGCAGGTAACTATGGGAAATTCAAAAATTTATTCAAAAATAATTTACAGCGGGTCTCCCGAAAACGAATTAAAAGACTGGATTGGCAAATACCAAACAGGAAAAGTTTTTCTCGCTACCGAGGAAAATGTGGATAATTTGTGGATTGCCCGGTTCAATGAACTCCTTGAAGAACACAACATCCGGAAAGTCGTCATTCCTTCGGGCGAAAACAATAAAAAAACGGATTCAGTAATAAAAATATGGGAGTTTTTATCGGAAAATGGCGCCGACCGAAAATCGTTGCTGATTAACCTGGGCGGCGGCATGCTCACCGATTTGGCCGGGTTTGCTGCTTCCACCTTCAAACGCGGTATCGATTTTCTGAATATTCCTACCACGCTCCTTTCGCAGGTAGATGCGTCGGTAGGCGGAAAAACAGGCATCAACTTCAACGGGTTGAAAAACGAAATCGGTACGTTCAAAGAACCGGTGGCAGTTATCATTCACACGGGTTTTCTGCAAACCATTGATCAACAGAATTTTTTGTCGGGTTTTGCCGAAATGATAAAACACGGACTGATAAAAAGCCCGGAGCACTTAGAGGAACTGAAAGATTTCGATTTGAAAAATATCGACTACCAAAAGTTGCAGGAAATAATCCGGCACTCGGTAGCAGTGAAAGAATATTTCGTTGCCAACGACCCTACCGAAAAAAACATCCGAAAAGCCCTGAATTTCGGGCACACTGCCGGCCATGCCTTCGAAAGCCTGGCCATGGAACAGAAACGTCCGGTACTGCATGGCTACGCGGTGGCACTTGGAATGATAACAGAACTGTTCCTTTCCGTTAAAGTTTGTGGATTCAACCAAAACGAATGCAACGAATTAACGCGGTGGCTGCTGAGTATTTTTGGGAAATTACAAATAAAAGAAAGTGATTTTACACGACTGTTTGAATTAATGACCCACGACAAAAAAAACGAAGCGGGGCGTATTAATTTTACCCTGCTGCCCGAAACGGGACGTATAGAGATTAACCAAAACTGCGGGAAAGAACAGATTTTTGAAGCACTGGAATATTTCCGAACCATTCAATAAAAATGAAGTACCTTGTTTCAGCTCACAACAAAACATTAAACGGGAACATCCACCTCCCGGCATCCAAAAGCATCAGCAACCGTGTGCTTATTATCAACGCGTTGTGCTACAGCCCCTACCCTGTCCGTAATTTATCGGATTCCGACGATACGCGGGTATTGGCAAAAGCACTGTTTTCCAACAAAAACAAATTCGACATTGGCCACGCGGGAACGGCCATGCGTTTTTTAACGGCTTTCCTTTCAAAAATTGTGGGAGAATGGGAAGTAACCGGTTCAGAACGGATGAAACAACGGCCCATAAAAATTTTAACAGATGCACTGAACCAACTGGGAGCAAAAATTGAATACCTTGAAAAAGAAGGTTTCCCCCCGCTGAAAATTTTTGGCTCCCACCTGAAAGGCAAAACACTGGAACTGGAAGGAAGCATTTCGAGCCAATACATTTCGGCCCTGCTGATGATTGCCCCCACCATTGAAAACGGGCTTATTTTGAAACTAAAAGGCGATGTTACCTCCCGTTCGTACATTGAGCTAACCCTGAAACTGATGGCCCGGTTCGGCATAAGGTACGACTGGTCGGGCAACACGATTACCGTTCCGGAACAACACTACCTGCCCCATGAATTCACCGTGGAGGCAGATTGGTCGGGTGCTTCCTACTGGTACCAGATGCTGGCCCTGGCCGAAAAAGGCGAAATATTTCTGGAAAACCTGCAACTCGACAGCCTTCAGGGCGATGCCCAAATTGCCGGGTGGTTTAAACAGTTTGGCGTTTCTTCGGCTCAAAAAGAACAGGGAGTTTTGCTTACCAAATCACCGTCTGCTCAACCCCAAAAACTGAACCTCGACTTTATTGAAAACCCCGATATGGCCCAAACCCTGGCCTGCCTTTGTGTGGCCAAAAAAATCCCGTTCCACTTTTCAGGGTTAAAAACCTTAAAAATAAAAGAAACCGACCGGATTGCCGCCCTGCAAAACGAACTGAAAAAATTTGGCGCGTCTTTAACCGAACCGGATTCGGGTGAACTTGCCTGGGACGGGAGTTTGAATTTACGGAAAGCTGCAAAAACACCGCTTATCAAAACCTATCACGACCACCGCATGGCGCTGGCATTTGCCCCCATGGCGCTCGCAGGGTACACCCTCGAAATTGAAGATCCAATGGTAGTGACAAAATCATACCCCACCTATTGGGAAGACTTAAAAACAGTGGGATTTGAAATTAA
>CAYRBS010000256.1:0-1578 GCA_964422335.1 uncultured Mariniphaga sp.
CTAAAAATCAGCCAGTGGGCTTTCCCACTCGATTTTATGCAATTCACCCATCAGGGAATCTTTCAGCGCCATATATTCAGTCATTTTTTCTTTATCCACCGGTTCCACAGGAGGAGCTTCGACTTTGAGCGGATCAACCGGGCTGCCATTTTTATACACCCTGAAATCGAGGTGCGGCCCGGTGGATAAACCCGTAGATCCCACATATCCAATTACCTGTCCCTGTTTCACCATCACCCCTTGTGCAATGCCTTTTCCAAATCCGGAAAGGTGCATATAAACAGTGGTATAAACCGAGTTGTGTTTAATACGAACATAGTTGCCTCCGCCATTTGCCTGGTAGGCACGGGTAATCACCCGCCCATCGCCAATGCTGACAACCGGGGTACCTCTCGGTGCAGCATAATCCACCCCATGATGCGGACGGCGAATACGCAACACCGGGTGCATACGACTGTGCGAAAACCGTGAACTGACGCGTGAAAATTCCAGCGGGGCTTTTAAAAATGCTTTCCGCAAACTGTTACCCTCTTCATCGAAAAAGTCGAACCGATCGTCCTGAAAAAACCGAAACCCGTAAAATTCAGAGCCAAAGTGGTCGAACTGCACAGCATAAATTTCACCCACCCCGATAGAAGTAGAATCGACAAACATCTCGTCATAAATTACACGGAAACGGTCGCCTTTTTGAATGGCAAAAAAATCGATGGACCAGGCGAATATATCGGAAAGGCGAAGGGCCAGCAGGGGGTCGAGCCCGTTGCCGGCCATGGCATTCCACAACGAAGTTTCAATTTCACCATGAGCCGTTTGCAGCCGGTTTTCCACCTCCTTTTCACCGTGGTAAATACGCAGCGAATCGAATAATTCAAAAACGTAGTAATCAGTAGCCGAACTCTCATACACAAAATAACGGGCTTCGGCAAGCGAGTCGGGGGTTTGAAAAACAGTGTACCTGTTTCCGCCCCTGATCCTCCTTACATCGAATACGTCCTTCGATTTCCGGGCAATTTGGTCAATAGTGCCCATATCCACCCCGTAACTGCTCAGAATATGGCTCAAATGCTGATTGGGACGTATGGTATTTTCTTCCACCTTAAAAGAATCGACCGGTAGGCCATATCTTAAAACAGGCGGTGGAGGTGGTGGCACCAGCGTATCGGGCTCAATATTTACTGAATTTCCTTTTTTCTGATTCTGATTACATGAAAAAGTAAGGCCTGCAGCAATAACCACAAAACTAATAACTGGCAGGACCAGGCGAATATATTTTATCATCGAAATTTCTGTTTACAATTTTAATCTGTCAAACCCTTTCCCGTAAACTCCCATCACACTTGCCATGGTAATGAATGCATCCGGGTCAATCTCCTTAATCTTCCTGAAAATATGACCGGTCTCTTTTTTCCGCACTACCGACATAATAATTTTGGTATTCTCGCGGGTGTACCAGCCGGTACCCTCAATTATAGTAACGCCCCTTATGGCCCCTTTATTGATATAATTGGCAATTTTTTCGTATTCTCTTGAAACGATAAACATTTGTGCCGAACGATTGGCACCACTCAGGAACGAGTC
>CAYRBS010000256.1:1678-3936 GCA_964422335.1 uncultured Mariniphaga sp.
GGGAAAATAACAACAATCCCAGGGTGATAATGACATAATCTTTTATGGCAAGTTTCAGTTTTGGACTCATATTCATCATAACAATACAGGTGCAAAATAAAAGATTTTCGGTTAAAACGGACAAAAAAAGCCGAACCGAAAAAAGTGAAATTGTGTTTTAACTGCTGACAGGCAGGATTCCCCTTAATTCACCAAAAAACCGGTCACAGTATGCAACCGGTTTCCATATGTTTTTTTAATGCCGGCTTCGGAAAGTCAGGCTCCCATCCGCTCCCTTTTTTGGGGGATAAAGGAGGGATTTATCCTAATTTTTCTTTCACCAGTCCCGGAATTTTCCCGGGTTCGTTGGCAACGGGTACGCCGGCTTCGTTAAAAGCTTTAATTTTTTCTTCCGCTGTGCCCGCACCGCTGGATATGATAGCGCCTGCATGTCCCATCCGTTTCCCGGGAGGAGCCGATTGCCCGGCAATAAATGCTACCACCGGTTTGGTCATATTTTCTTTGATGTATTGTGCAGCCTGCTCTTCAGCATCGCCGCCAATTTCGCCAATCAATACCACAGCATCGGTTTCCGGGTCGTTTTCGTACATTTCCAGCAGGTCGATGAAATACAGCCCCGAAACCGGGTCGCCACCAATACCTACGCAGGTAGATTGTCCCAGGCCGGCTTCGGTGAGCATGTTCACCACTTCGTAGGTCAGTGTTCCCGAACGTGAGATGAGTCCAATGTTTCCTTTTTTGAAAATTTTGCCAGGCAAAATGCCAATCAGGCTTTCATCCGGGGTAATTAACCCGGGGCAGTTGGCGCCAATCAGCTGGGTGCCGTTTTGTTTCAATACCGGAGTCACTTTCATCATGTCGTGCACCGGAACTCCCTCAGTAATACAAACCACCAGTTTTACACCGGCGTAGCTGGCCTCCAGAATGGCATCGCCCGCAAAGGGGGCAGGAACAAAAATAACGGATGCGTTGGCGCCGGTAGCTTCAACAGCTTCTTCCACCGTGTTAAAAACCGGAATGCCTTCTACCTGTGTACCTCCTTTGCCAGGGGAAATTCCCCCCACAATACTGGTTCCGTACGCTTTCATTTTACTGGTATGAAAACCCCCGTCGCGACCGGTAATTCCCTGTACAATAACTTTTGTGTCTTTATTTATAAGAATACTCATATTTTTTCCCTTTTACTTTTGACTTAACTCAATGGCTTTTTCAGCAGCCTGGCTCATGGTTGAAACAGTTGGCAGCCCGTGTTCCCGGATAATTTCCAGGCCTTCTTTGGCATTGGTTCCCGACAAACGGATTACAACCGGAATTTCAGTATTGATCTCTTTCAGCGCAGTTACCAGTCCGCGTGCTACGTCGTCGCACCGGGTGATTCCTCCAAAAATATTGATCATTACTGCTTTCACATTGCTGTCGCTTAGCAGGATGTTCATGGCTTCCACCACTTTCTGCGGATTCGACGAACCGCCAATATCGAGGAAGTTGGCCGGTTCGCCACCGTAAAGTTTAATCATGTCCATGGTAGCCATTGCCAGTCCGGCACCGTTTACCATGCACCCAATGCTCCCATCGAGTTTAATGTAGGAAAGTCCTTTTTCATTGGCTTCAATCTCTTTCTTCTCCTCTTCGGTAGTCTCCCGCATTGCAAGAATATCGGGCTGCCGAAACAAGGCATTATCGTCGAAATTCATTTTTCCGTCGATGGCCAGCACCTGATTGTCGGGTGTTAACACAAGCGGATTGATTTCTGCGAGTGAGGAGTCCGTTTCCACATACAAACGGTAAAGTTTTACAAGGATAGCTGCTGCCTGACGCATCTGTTTCGGGTTGTCGAACAGTTGAAGTGCTATTTTCCGTGCCTGCCAGTCCATCAGCCCCATGGTAGGGTCGATGCTCATTTTAATGATTTTCTCCGGCGAAACGCGGGCTACTTCTTCTATTTCCACTCCCCCTTCGGCGCTGGCCATCAGGGTTACCGACTTAGAGTTCCGATCGTTGATTAAGCCAACGTAAAACTCCTTTTCAATGTCAACGGCATCGGCTACCATAATTTTTTCCACAGTAAGGCCCTTGATGTCCATTCCAAGGATTTGCCGTGCCTTTTCTACTGCCTCGGCCTTTGACTTTACCAGTTTCACACCGCCGGCTTTTCCTCTTCCGCCAACATGCACCTGGGCCTTCACTACTCTCAGCTTGTCATCACCGGGTAGATTTTTTTCAACTTCTTCAACCGAATGGCAGACAAATCCATCCGG
>CAYRBS010000257.1:0-3932 GCA_964422335.1 uncultured Mariniphaga sp.
CCCATTACTACAAAGGACAGGAAAACAGGGAGTAATTTACTCCATTTGGCTTTTTTATTTGTCATTTCAATCAATTTTCAATTGGTTCAACTTTAAGTTCTCAACTTGGGTAATTACCGAATGTTCGTTGCAATTTTTAATCGAAATGTTGATGAGTTCGACATTCCGGATGGGCATTTCAGGAAGTCCTTGCATACTGATAGCCTTTTCGTGTGCTACTTTGCAGCTCAGGTTTTCAATACGGATATTTTCGAATAACGACGGATAGTTGCCGCCACTGTAGCTATGATACTGATTTGTAAAACTGATACCCGTTTGTGTGGTATCAATCTGAATTCCTTTTATGACGATGTTTTTAATATACCCGCCCCGATCTTTGTTCGATTTAAACTGAAGACCATAATTTCTGACTTTCTTAAAAACCAGGTTTTCGATATACACATTTTCAATTCCGCCGGAGAGTTCGCTGCCGAATGAAATTCCATGCAGGCAATCGTCGGAAAAACTGTTGCGGACCACTATATTTTTGCTTGGTTTGTTCACCCGCCAGCCATCCTGGTCGCGGCCCGATTTAATGGCCACAAAATCATCTCCAGTGTTAAACCGGCAATTTTCAATTAACACATCAGCAGAAGAATCGATATCAACGCCATCGTTGTTAATAAATTTGCTTTCGACCGAAACATTGCGGATGGTTACATTGCTGCAATAAGTAGGCTGAATCAGCCAAAAAGAGCCGTTTGTTACCGTAATTCCTTCCAGTAAAATATTTTTACACTGAATAAGATGAATCAGTTGGGGCCTCAGAAAGCTTCCCTCACCAAAAATCCGTTCTTCCACAGGAAGGCCGTTCCGTCCCATTTCGCGCAGTTTGTTCTGATCGTCTTTCTGACGGCTTCTCCAGTTCCTGAAACTGTTTTCGGCCAATCCGTTTCCGTCGATTACGCCTTTTCCGGTGATGGCTATATTTTCAACGCCCTTTGCGTAAATGAACGGAGAGAAATTAAATGCTTCGGTGCCTTCCCAACGTACAAAAACAACCGGAAGGTAATCTTCAGGTTTCTGGCTAAAAACCAGGCGGGCGCCTTCTTCGAGATGTAGATTCACATTGCTTTGCAAAACTACGGGGCCATTACAAAAATAGGTTCCGCTGTTTAAAATAATCTTCCCACCACCCTCTTGTGAACACATTTTAATTTTTTCATTGATCAAATCATTCCAGTCACCATTTTTTAAATCTCCGGAATGAATTTCATAAACCAATCCGGGAAAATCAGGTTCGGAAATGTTTTCAAGGATCTGATCTATTTCTGAGATGTTTTTTGTATTACCTGTATGTTGTGAAAATCCCGAAAAGGAAGTTACGGTAAAAAAGGCAATTAATAATATGCATTTCATAGTCAAAAATTATTTTATGATTCCGTTCCGGAAATTTAGCACTAAAAAAAATGGTTTTACTGATTCTCCCTGAAAAATTCATTTCCCACATTTCTGACATATACCAACTCCGGTTCAAAGCGAAAACCGGTCGTGCCCGCCATTCATTCCATCGTGTGCCGAGATGGAAATAAGTGCCAGCAATGCAATAAAAAACAGGATGACAATGATCCACAACCGGTATTTTCCATAATTCATTTCGTGAATATCAATGCCCACCAGGGGAAATCCTTTTTTGTTCAGCAGGAAAAAAATCACCAGGTAATTGACCACATATAAATGGTGATTCAGGTGAAATTGACCGGCAAGCGCACCTGTAACAAGGTAACTCATAAGAATATAAATGGCAAAATAACCTGCAAAAAAGAATTTAATGCCCGATTTACCACTGGAAGGCTGCCGACGTCCGTTTTTGAACCAGGCAAGCACAATACCCGCTGCAAGAACAATGGCGGCAACCCAACTGGTGAGGTGTGCGGATGACTCCGGCTCCGGAAAATTCTCAAACCTACCAAGTAATTCACGGTATTGAATCGATTCCCGAAAAACAACCAAAGGAATGAGCGCTACCAGGAAGAACAGTGCGGTTTGGGTTTCCCACCTTTTGGGATTGTTTGTTGCCTGAGGCCAGTGTGAAGTAAAAACAGTGTAGGCCAGCGTTGTGCCGCCAAAAAAACCGATACTGTATTCCATCACATTCCACATGTTAAAATTGATTTGCAACACGGTGCCAACCGTCTGCAAAAAGTTTCCGAAAGCAAAACCAAAACCCGCACCCAGCGCAGTAAACAACGCCACCCGCAAAGAAGAATGAAAACGATTTCGCGCCATATACCACAACATGGCAAACCCTCCGCCCAGGCAAATGGCCCAGGCTTCCGAACGCGGGGGAGTCATTAATACCCCCAATTGTTCTACCAGCAAACCATAGGAAATCAACCCTCCGGCAACCATTTCGGCCATCAAGCCGGCCCATTTCACCTTTTTCTTCTCCGATGATTCCAGGCAAAGGCCGGTAAGTCCGCCCCCCAGTAAACCAAAAAGGCCGCCAATTACAAACAGCATCAGCAAACCATAAAAAGCATTTGGAAAGTTGTCGCTGCGCCCGTAACCCACAACCCGGCCGTAGCTGATCATTCCGGTTACACCCCAGCCAATGGCTGAAACAAAAGCAATGGAAAGCATTTTTTTATTCCAGTCCTTCCGTTGCGAAACCAGTACCAGCGCCAGTGCGCCAATTCCTCCGGCCCATGCCGCGCCCTGTTCGTGGCCAAATTGCCCTCTCACAGCCCAGGCAGTTCCCAGTGACATGCCCACTATTAAAATTCCAAGTAATTGCGATCTGTTCATTTTTTTAATTTAAACCGGTCAAATAATTCCCCATCGACTGTAAACGACTCGTAATTCAATTCATTCTTTTCAATGGTAATCACCTGGTAAAGTTGCTTGAACGCACCGCTTTTCTCCATCCACTCTTTGTCGCCCGCCTCATACATTTTAGGTCCGCTCACCGAAACCACATACATCACTTCATGTCCGTTTTGAGGAGAGTCGGTAGTTTTGCCCCGCCCGTAAGAATGGTCGTGACCAGTGAGCACCAAATCAACTTTATGTTTTTCCAGAATGGGTTGAAAATTTTCACGCAGGTGTTTGTTGTCGCGGTTTTCTTTGGGTGAATAAAAAGGTAAATGAGTGGTGACCACCACCCACTCTTTGGTATTGGCCTGCAAAACCGAATCGAGCCAGGCTTTTTGTGCTTGCATTTGCCAGCCGTTTTCATTTTCCAGCTCCGAGTCAACAGCCGAATCAATGGAAATAATACGGAGGTTTTTGTAATCTGTAACAAAACAGGTTCCTCTGAGTCCTTTGGGACCATTGGCAGGAAGCGTAAGCTGGGCATTCCAGTGCGGGTCAAGGGTCAGGTCGTCGTAATCGTGGTTGCCGGGTGTCATTACCTGCGGCACCATTCCATAAATAAAGGAGCCCGCAGAAAACCATTCGTGCCATTCCAAATCCCTTCCGGCGCGGTTGATCAAATCGCCGCAATACAGCATAAAAGCACAATCGGGCTGGTGCTGGAAAGCTGCACGGATTACCCGCGACCATTGTGATTTCAAATCGTTTTGAGGATCACCGAAATAAATGAATGAAAATTTTGAAGCTACTTCGGAAGGTGTTTGAAACTGAAGCCATTCGCTCCAAAAATCCGGCGAACCTACCCGGTAAACATATTTTTCCCCTGGCTTCAGCCCGGTGAGAATGCAGGAATGATGGTTGGATATTACATCGGGTTCGTCGTTCCAGGTGTATTTTTGTGTGATTGTTTCGGCAGCAACGCTTTTACTTTCCGCTGCATTAATTAAAGCCGTAGCGGGTTGTATTTCCACAAACGCTGATTTAATTGTAGTGTCGGTTCGCCATGTTACTGCCACCGAAGTTGACGGATCGTCAGTAAGGTTTAAAATAATCCGGTCAGGAACAGGGGTTGGCTGATT
>CAYRBS010000258.1:0-3885 GCA_964422335.1 uncultured Mariniphaga sp.
ACCAGGAAGATTCAAAGAAATTGTGGGAGGTTTCGGAAGAGTTGACGGGGGTAAGGTTTAATTGAAATATCAAACAAAAACCGCCGGAATTCTCCGGCGGTCATTATTTTTATCTAAATATTTGAGAGTGGAAAGGAGTTTGAAAACTCCTTATCCCGGATTACTCCACAATCGGTTTCAGCACCAGATTCCGGTACAGTACTTTCCCGTGATCGCCCTGAAGGTAAATGGGGCCCGGGCTGAATACATCGGCGCTGATGGCGCCACCGGTGGGTCCGTACACCGGCTGGTTGTCGATGATGGTGGTGCCGTTCAGTTTTACGGTTACGTGGCGTTTGCAGAGCGTAATGTCCATGGTTTGCCACTCGCCGGCCGGTTTTTCAGCAGCTTCCAACGGCGTTGTCCGGCTGTACAAAGCTCCCATGTTGTGCGAATCCGGTTCTTTGCCGTAGGAATCCACCACCTGAATCTCGTACATACCCCGCAAATAAACGCCGCTGTTGCTCCCTTCGGGAATGTTCACTTCCAGCGTCAGGTTAAAATCTTCAAACTCTTCCTCCGTGCGGAGGTTCCCGTACGAAAGGTGTTGGCCCTCTTTTTGAACCGGGTCATTGATCAAAATACCGTCTTCCACTTTAAACCCGTTTTCCTGGTTCGGATTAATGAGTTTCCAGCCCGAAAGGTCTTTCCCGTTGAACAATTCCACCGGTTCGCCGTATTTTACTTCCGAAAGATCGGGTGCAGGCGGCACCTCCGGAAGTTTCCATCCGTAAAACTCCACTACGTTTGTTTTCATCCCGTCTCGGGCAGGATGCAGCGAGTTCCCTGAAATCCGGTCGCCACTGCGGTTAATTTTCAACATGTGGGGATGGAACATTTTCCGTTCTTCCCCGTTTTTTCCTTCGCGTATAACTTCTCCTGCACGCATCACAACCAGGTTATCATCATCCAGAAGAAAAACACTTTGCACCGGCAACACACTTCCCCCGCCCCAGAGCAAATCTGCATCCAGAAATCCATTATTTTCGTGAACTTCCAGCCAGCCTACAGCACCTCCGTCAATCTCGATGGTCCACATTCCGTAAAAATCTTTTTTCGAATTCTGTCCGCTGCCGGAAAAGGCAGTTAAAGTAAGAATGACAATGATTAGAACTGATAATTTTTTCATTTTTAAAAGTTTAATTGATTTAAATTCCGTAACCACAAACATACAAAAAAGTGCCAAAAGGAAAACGGTCAATGGAGGCTATTGTCCTGGTTAGGGTCAGCCATTGGATGCACAATATTTCAGCGTTCAGATATGAGTTTGTCCACTGAAAACTTTCCCGCTCCGTTTATCAACAGGAAAATAAGCAGCATGGTCATGGCAAAATCGGTGCGCGCGGCATGGGCCATAAACCAGAACCCTTCGTTCAGCAAAATGGGAATTTTTGTGCTTATCAGGGCGGTTGCCATTATAGTGAGCAGCGGTATTGCTGCCAGCCTTGTGAGCAACCCGATGAGCAGCAGCGCTCCGCAAACAACTTCAAAAGTGGCTACAAAATAAGCCCAGAATTCCGGGTTATCGAAACCAATTTTTTCAAACCTCCCCACCCCAACTATTTCAGGATAGAGAAACTTTTGAATGCCTTCGGAAAGAAATACCAACCCAACAATCAACCGGATCAGAATAAAAGAACGGGCCTCTTTTGAATGAAACAACTTGTTTTTTAAATTCATCGTTAAATGCTTTTTTGTTTCTAAATCCAACAACGTCAGCTTATTACCATCATCAAAAAAAATACCATCATACAATGCGGGAATAAGTTAAACTGACTTACCTGAAACATCAACTCCCGTCGTTTTGTTGAGTTTTTTTCACCTTCATCTTTTATATAACTCCCATCCCCAATCCAATGGATATGATAACCAACATAGCAGCAACCAAAAGCCGGACAGTCCGGAAAGTTACCTTCTTCAGCAGCCGGCTGCCTGCAAAAGCACCGGCAATGGCTGCTAAAACAGCGGCTATGAGCAAAACCATGTTCTCCGATAAACCGGAAGAAGTAAATCGCGCGGCATACACCGATAACCTTGTGATGTCCACCAGCGAGGCAATGATTACGCCGGTAGCGATAAATGCTTCTTTCGAGAGGCCGCTCTTTATGAGGAATGCACTCCGGAAAGCTCCCTGAATACCGGCGAGCCCGCCAAAAAAGCCGCTTAAAATACCACCCAGGATCAAACGGTTTCCTCCAAACTGGATTTTTTGCATTGCGGGTAATACTTCAAGCAAAGAAAAGAATAACAAAAGGACAGCAATGATAAGTTTTACGGGGGTTATTTCGAATGAATTACCCCACAGTTCATATTCGTAAACGGAGGGAAGTCCGGTAATTCGAATTAATATCCAGGCTCCGGCAAAAGATGCCAGGATGGCCGGAATGCCAAACCGGATGAGTACAGGTTTGCTGGCCATTTTCCCCAACAGTCCCATTTTGAAAATATTGTTGGCAAAGTGTACGACACCGGTTAGTGCAATGGCAACATCCACCGGAAAAAACAAAGCAAAAACGGGCATTAAAATGGTTCCCAGTCCGAACCCTGAAAAAAAGGTTAGAATTGCCGTAAAAAAGGCAGCAACACTTATAATGATAATTTCCAACATAAACAGGTTGTTTTACATCGTCAAATATAACCCATATCCAAAAAAAAATGGATTTGCTTGTCAGGAAACAGTAATTGCCCCGTCTGTTTTGAATGACAATTATTTGTAAAACTAAAAATTATCATTATGAAAACACAAAACATGAAGGTAATTGCCACTTTCGCATTTGCAGCCACCATTTTATTTGCCGGCTGCAAAAAAGATGAAGAAGAAGAAAACGTTCCTGTAACGATTTCGCAATCGGAACTCGATGCTGCATCTAATTATATAAAAGATGCTACAGGAGGTTTTGCGCATGGCGGGCCCGATGAAATCTCCCCGGATTCCACCATTCGGGAGGTTTTTTCCAACCAGACAAGCCTGACCGGTGAAATTCCGCCCGGGACGATTATTACCAAAAACACTTACAAAAAGGGGCCTGATGGCAATAAAACCGACACCCTGTTTGTTTCGTTTGCCATGGTAAAAAGAGAGCCGGGATATGATGCCGCCAACCAGGATTGGGAATACATGATGATGCCCTTTGATAATTCGGTGGATTACAGTGCACATCCTTACGGAATGCTACCGCCGGAAGGAAGCGATATGCGGGGTGCAATGGAATCATGCGTCGGATGTCATTCCTCTGCTGATGGCGGGGATTATTTATTTTCAAATGATTAAACGCAGTTGAAAAAGGGGTTGAAAAAAGGCGAAATCAATTGATTCCGCCTTTTTTTCAATTACACTTTCTCTTTCCTATTCAGCTTCTTTTTTAGCTGTTTCCATTACCCCGGCAAGTTCTTCATTGCTTTTAGCCACACTCACTTTAGTGATGAACTCTTTGGTTTCAGCATCAAAAAAATAGGCAACTCCGGTTGCTTCGTGCGAAGCCATCGCTTTGTCCAATCCTAATTCTTTAAGTTTTTTAGCCGACTTCTTTTTGGTTTCATCGTTGGTAACATCGTTGGATACAAAATGGATGGCACCATCTTTATTGTTTTCCTTAAATGCTGCCATTGCACGCTCCCCGTTCTTTTCGCAGGTAGGGCACCAATCGGCTTCGTTAATTACTGCTACCACTTTCGAGCCTGTTCCGGCAAAAGCTGAAACAGCAACCAACATCGTCAAAACCATGCTCATGAAAATTGTTTTTCCTCGTTTCATAATTTTTAATTTTTTGTTGTTAAAAAAAGATTGTTTTGTCTTTATTGCTTGTATAGTCGTCCATGTTATTTATTCCTGACAACTTTTTTTAT